>JANQIE010000054.1 GCA_028282295.1 Desulfobacterales bacterium
TCTCAGGCCCAAACAGGCACCTGAAGTGAGCGGAATTAACTCGGTACTTGACATATGCCCATCCGGAAATAGCGGCTTTTTGGCACAACAAAGGCGGGCAGCATGCGTTGATCCCGCCGAAGACGGGATACCTCAGGGGGTTGTGCGGCAACCGGCACCAGGATCGTGCATCGATGCGTGCGTTTTCAGGACAAGGCACAATTTATAAACACCGTTCAACCATGCCCGGATCAAACGATGTTGATAAGGAGACTATCTAAACGCAGGGCATCTGTAAATCAGGGCATACCTGAAAATGGAGGGCGTAAAACCTGAATGCGAAGGGTGCAAAACCTGAATATGGGGGGTGTAAAACCTGAATGTGTCCATTTAGGGCTTGCGGAAAAATAATTTCACAAACCCTTAAAACAATCCCGGATAGAGCCTCTGTAAAATCACGTATAGTTCCGGATCGGCGTATTGCAGTTCGGCGGGGCTTTGAGGATTAAAGCCCGGATTACGGCCACCCGGCTTCTCACCCAACCCGGTCTCATGCCCCTGGGCCCAGTATTCCTTTTCAGCCGGAGGCCAGTTTTCCGTGCCCCATCCGGATTCATCTTTCGTGGCAGTGGCAAATGCATGCTTAATGGCTTGATTCAAGGTCACGTCTTCACCTGTCTGCGTATTCCTGGCAACCACAAAATCCCCGGCCAGATCTTGCAATGCATGGCCGAATTCATGCAGAAAGGAATCTGCCGAGATTAGGGATATTGTCTTAAAGCTTATATTATAAACAGCCCTGAACCCCCCACCGGCAGATTCTCCTGCAAGGTAGGGAATATAAAAATCACTGTAATCGCCGCCTAAATGCACTTGCAATCCTTTTAATTTATCCCGGACTTCGGCCGGCATACCGGCCATTAGCTGTTCGAGCTGATAAACCGCTGTCCGGATTGCTTCGTTTGATGCATCGTCCGATGCAAAAACGGTTACCCCTTGGATCTCCCGTTTGCGGGTAAAATAGCCTTCTGCCGATGAAACTGTCTTACCATTGTATGTGCCGGTGACAGCTTCCGACGTTGCCTTCAATTGCGGCGCATAGTCTTTTGGCGGCGTCATTGCCGGTTCGTTACTCACGTGAACCACGTCATTTACGGCGCCTTGCCCAACGGTGGTTTTACCGGAGGGTGTCTGGGGCGTGATTGTTACACTCTTTTTACCGTTGGGGGTATAAACAACCTCCGGGAAGGTTGCCCGCCGGGTACGGCCATTGATATCCATACCGTAAAATGGATGAATGACGGCCCCGCCAAAACCGAACGCCACATCCAATTGGCCGTTTCGCGCAGTTGCGAACAAAATATCCTCGTTAGCAGCGTTGGAACGCTTCCCGTTTAAAAAAAGCTGCCCATTTTTAAATTCGTAAGCGTATTGTTGCTCAAAGTCTTTTGTGCCTGAACCGACCCGCGAACCCGGTCCGCCCAGATACAAATCCTCCCCCCCGGCATCGGTTACCGTATCGATGGTGCCGTCGTTTCGGACCGTATCCGGGCCGGTGCCCGTTTCCAGCGATTTAATTTTCCCGCCTTTTTTAACAAACACAAAATCCTGATCAGCGCCGGTATCCACCTGTGAGATACTTGCGTCGGACCCGACAAAGACCTGATCGGCGCCCTTACCTGTGGTGAGTGATGCAATGCGCCCCGGTGACAGCACGACAACATCGTTCCCCTCGCCCATGTCGACATTACCTATTTCCCCACTGTTCAGGATCCGATCAGCACCGTTACCCAAGCTGACCGATCCGATTGTCCCCCGGTTTTGAATTTTGACGCCTTCATTATTGACATTAGGCTTCCAGGCATTCGGGTCCTGAACGGTAATTGTATCGATGTCACCGCCCGATTCGTTATTAATTTGAGCGCGCCCCAAGTATTCACCACTGACCGATCCGATTGTCCCCTGATTTTGAATCCGGATACCTTCACCATGGAAATTATCTTCTCTGGCTTTCGGCCCCTGAACGGTAATCGCATCGATTTCACCGCCCGACTCATTTTTTATTTGAGCGTGGTCCAGGTATCTACCAATGTATTCTATCGATCCGATCTGTTTTTTGTTGTTAATCCTTCCGGAATTCAGATCAACCTTTTCTATGGTTGCATTGTTATTGATTTTAATGTTCGCCCCGTCTATCACAACGGTCTCAATATGCCCGTTGCCGTCATTATCAACCGTGTCATTGCCGTCGCTCAAGTTAAGCGTGCCGATTTCACCGCGATTGGTTATCTGTATTTCTTCTTCAGCCACCCCGGTTTCGGACTCAGGCCGGGTTTGCGGCCATTGCTCGAGAATATTTTCGATTTGGGCCCCCTTATTGTTGAAAATAACGGTAGGGGCATTGTTCATTTCGATCGATCCGATTGAACCGTCATTTACGATTATTTCTTCGCCGTCTTCCAGACCAACCCTTGTGATAGTGCCGATTGCACCATTGTTGCCGATCTTGTTTTCGCCTTCGCCCAGATAAATACTACCCACCGTTCCGTTATTGCCGACGGCGTCCGCACCGTTGTTTCCATATACCGATTTGACCTCGGCGCCTTCTTCCACGATGACGATGTTCGTGCTGTCCGGATCGCCGTCATCTTCGTCAAATTTGACCACGATTAACTGCCCGTCTTCGGTGACGACTGCAACCGATTCGCTTGCGCCGGTATCTTGAACCGCTTCACCGCTCCGGTCGCCGTCATTAACCGCACTGCCCGTACTGCCGCTGCCGTCAGCAGCTTGGGTATCCCCGGATACGACCGTAACGGTCTGCGTACCGTCATCATTTGCGGCAACCGTGACAAGGGAGCCGTCGGCGGCGGCAAACGTGGCGACCTCGTCACCTTTATAATCCTCAGCAACTGTTACCGCGACAAGGTCATTTTCAGGGACCTCGCCCACTGCGTGCGCTGGCTCTTCCAGCGCCTGGGCCACGGTTTTCAATACGTCCGGGTTGATCTGTTTGCTGCCGATGCCAAAGCCCACACCGTCCAAAGCGGTGAGGTCGATTTGCAAAGAAGATCCGGTTGACGTGTCTGCTGGAACGGACGAAGACTCTTCCGGCGGGAGAGGCGGAGATTCCGCCGGTGCAAGAGACGAAGATTCTTCCGGCGGGAGAGGCGGAGATTCTGCCGGTGGGAGAGGTGGAGATTCCGCCGGGGAGAGAGACGCAGATTCCGCCGGCGGGAGAGGCGAAGATTCCGCTGGCGACAGGGACGAGGATCCTGCCGGCGGCTGGGTTTCGCTGACCGACACCTCAGCAGGCGCGGAATTGGCCGTACTGCCTGTCGACCCCGTACTTGCCGTTGTGCTTGCGCCGGAGGCCGACGGCTTCAAAGCAGCCGTATCAGCCACCGGCTGATTGCCACTGACAGGCCCCTCGCCGGTCGCTTGCCCATCGCGCTGCAACTGAGATTCTGCCAGCGGGGGTGTATCGACAGATGCGTCCGTACCGCGCCTGCCGGCCAACGAGGTCGATACCGGCAACGGGCCGGCAGATGTGGATGTGGTGGATTCACCGGCCCGGTCCAGTGCGGCGGTAGCGGTTTTCAGCGTTGGCGGGACGGCGGGGTTTGAAACGGCTGTCAATGTGTTTTTTCCGAACTTGGACGACCCGGTTGGCACTGTCGAGGCGGATGAATCAGCCGGTTTGGAGGTTCCGGTTGATACTGCCGAGGCGGACGAAGCGGCCGGTTTAAAGGTTCCGGTTGATACTGTCGAGGCGGACGACTCGGCCGGTTTGGACGATCCGGTTGAGAGCGGGTTTTTATATTTTTTCGGCACACCTTCCTGATCGTCCGTGGACGGCCGCCGATGGGCCCTGCCTGTCTTTGGTTCAGATTCCTTTAGTTTTTGCTGCTCCGGCTTTGAGATGAGACTTTTTGCCTCTGTTGCGTCCTTTGGTTTGGGGGGATCGGCCTCCTGTCTGGACGAATCGGTTTTTTGTTTGTCCTCTTGGACCGCTGGTTGCCCCTCTTGTTTGGATGGTTTGGCTTTTTGTGTGGATCTGCCGACTCCTTTTGGTTTTACCATGGTATTCCTCTGCGCAGAGATTTCAAGCCGAAACAGGTGCTGAAGTAAACGGAATTGACCCGGAGCTCAGGGCGCGCCAAAAAGGTAAAACTATTTTTTGCGCGAGCCCTGAGGATTAGGACACAACCTAAATTCACCGTTCAACCATGCCCATGCCCGGGCCAAAAGATGCCATTTCCGGATGGACACGATCTAAAAACCATGACACTTGTAAATCAGGGCATCCCTGAATTTGAGGGGTGTAAAACCTGAGTCTTATGTAAACAATCCGGGATAGAGTTCCTGTAAAATTGCATACAATTTCGGATCAGCATATTCGAGTTCGGCAGGGCTTTGAGGGTTGAAGCCCGGATCAGCGCCATTAGCTCGCGCACTGAACCCGATTTCGTGCCCCTGGGCCCAGTATTCATCCTCGGGATTATTCCAGTTTCTTGTACCCCAGCCTGATTCATCATTTGTGGCGGTTGAAAAAGCATTTTGAATCGCATCCCTCAATGTGACGCCCTGCCCTGTATCTTTGTTTCTGGCAATCACATGGTCCCCGGCCAGATCTTGCAATGCATGGCCGAATTCGTGCAAAAACGCATCCACCGACAGCAGCGTCATGTTAATGTGCTTGTTTTGTTGGTCGTAGTGCGCAACGCCGGGTTGACTGTCCTGCGCGATCTGCGGAATCGCAAAATCACCCAGGTCGCCACCCAACTGTACTTTCAGCCCTTTCAATTTCTCCCGGACTGCAACGGGCAGGTTTGCCGTTACCTGCTCAAGTTGAAAAACGACTTTTCCGATTTCCTCTTCCGGGATATGATCCGAGACGAGAACGGTTACGCCTTGAACTTCTTTTCTTTTGGTAAAATAGCCTTGCGCCGAAGAAAACACTTCGCCTTTCCAAGTGCCGGTGGAAGCCTCGGATGTTGCGTGCGTGTCCGGATCGTATCCTTTTGGAGGCCTTGGCGCATGGATATGGCTCACGTAAACCACATCACCCGGCGCTTTTGCGTTCAGCACTTGCTTGCCGGCGGGGGTTTGAGGGGTGATTGTGGCGCTCTTTTTGCCATCAGGAGAATAGACAACCTGCGCGAAAGATACCCGGCGTTTCATGCCATCGGTGTCGATATCATTAAACGGGTGCATGACGGCCCCGTCGATGCCGAATCCCACGTCCATATGACCGTCGCGGGTGTTGACGAATAAAAGATCTTCCACAGCGGCGTTTGCGCGTTCACCGATTAAGGAAAGTTGCCCGTCCTTGATCTTGTAATCATAACGGTGTTCAAAGTCGCTTGTGTCCGGACCGGCCGGCGCCTCGGCCCCGCTCAGGTATATATCTTCGCCGCCGGCGTCCTTGAGCATATTAATTTTGCCATCGTTTCTAACCACATCCGGGCCGCTTCCCGTTTCCAGCGAGGCAACCGTCCCTGCCTGTCGGACAAAAACAAAGTCCTGATCCGCGCCGGTATCCGCTTGCTCAATCATTGCTTGCGGACCGGTAACCACTAAATCGGCGCCTTTGCCTGTCTTGAGCGAAGTTATCGTTCCAAGATTTATGACACTGTCGTTGCCCTCACCTGTATCGACACGTCCGCCCATTGTGCCCCGGTTCAGGAGGGAATCGGCGCCATCGCCCAGCGTGACGGCATCGATTGTCCCCTGATTTTTTATGGTCACGCCTTCATTAAACACGTAGTCTCTCCAGGCAGCCGGATCCTGGACAGAAATTGCTTCGATGTGGCCGGAAAGATCGTTCTCGATTTCGGTCGTATCCCTATCGCCCGTCAATTCAATTGATGTGATTTCACCCCGGTTGATTACGCGCTCTTCGCCATGCCCCAGTTGAAGCAAGCCCAGTACTTTATTATTGATAATGGTGCTCTCATTGCCTTGCAGGGTGACAGCGCCAAGCGTACCGGAATTAATGACCGTATTATCTTTGCCTGCCATTGAAACCGAGGTGGTGATGTTGCCTGAACCACTCACTAAATTTTTATCACCTTCCATTGCAACCGAGCCGATCCTGCCGATATTATGAACGGCATTTTCCTTGCCCTCCATGGAGATCGTGTCTATTGTGCCGGCCACTCTGTTATCGACGACATCGTTGCCATTGGCTAGGGAAATCGAGCCGATTTTACCGTCGTTTTTCACCTGCACTTCTTCTTCACCATCTTTCACATCAGACTCGGGCCGATAGCGCGGCCATTTCTTGCCGATGTATTCGATGGCGCCGTCTTTTTTATTGACAATGGCGGTTCGGGAGTTGGTCATTGCAATCGATTCGATTGAGCCGTTGTTTACGATTGTCTCCGTGTCATCCCCTTTGGCAATCCTGCTGATGACACCGATCTCACCGTTGTTAACGGTTTCGTTGGCCCCCTCTTTCAGTTCAACCTGACTGATCTTGCCATTGTTGTGGACAACGTTCTGGCCGTCGTTTCCGACGATTTTGTCAACTTGGGCGCCGTCTTCGATCGTGACGCGACTGATGCTGTCCGGTTGGCCGCTATCTTCTTCAAACTGTACGACCACCACTTGACCCTCTGCGGTAACAACTGCAAGCGAATCGCCGGTGCGGGCAGCGTCAGTATTGTTACCGTCATCGACACCACCGCCTGCGCCGGCATCGACGCCGGTGTCAGCCGTGGTGCCGGCATTGCCCGGGCCGCCCCCTTTTGCCGCTTGCACCCCGGAATCGACCATAAACGTCTGGGTGCCGTCATCATTTGCCGTAACTGTGACACTTGTACCGTCAACGGAGGTAAAGGTTACCGTTTTGCCGTCCGGAGCCTGTTCAACCGTTACAAGGTCATTTTCCGGAACCTCGTCGACCGCAACGGGGGCATCTGTCAGGGCATTGGCAACGGTTTTCAATGTTGCCGGATCAGGCTTCCTGGCGCCGATGCCGAGGGGTTGGTTTGCTTTCGATGCAGAGACTTCCGGTGAGGACGGTCCGGTTGACGCGGCGGTGCCGGTCGGCGCGGCTGCACCGGTGGTCCCGGCGGCCTTGGCCGTTGTGGCGGGTTCGGCCATATCGGTTGCCATCTCTTGCTGGATCACAGGCGCAACCGGCTTGACGGCATTGCCTGGCGAGGCGCTCAAGGTGGCGCTACTGGCCGGCAGAGAGTTACCGGAAGAACCGTTTTCCGGAATCTTCGAACCGGTCTTGCGCGACGCCGAGGGCGTGGCTGGCGGCCCGGATGCAGGCGACGAGGACGAGCCGGCTGGCCCCCGGCCGGATTTATGTTGTTCGGTCACGGGCGGTTCTTTGTATTTCTTCTGCACACCTTTTTGATCATCCAATGACACTCTTTTCAACGTCCTCTTTGGAGTGTTCGTTGCACTGTCAGACCCGGAGCTGCCGGTCGTGGTTGAAGTCTTTTTTTGTTCATTCTTTTTTGGGGAAGATGAAGCGGTACTCGATTTTCCGGATTTTGCGGCTTTTGATGGTCCTGCCATTGATTACCTCCACGCGTATAGAACCAGTCCGGGCGGGCGGCGGGTGTACGCGGTGATATAAAAATAGTGATCGATTGTGAAATGATACGTGGCATCGTGTAAACTTCGACGACCACTACCTGAAGTCCAGAGGGTCTGTAAATCAGGGAAAACCTGAATTTGGGGGGTGCAAACCCTGAATATGGCGGGTGTAAAACCTGAAAGGGGCCATCAAGCCGGGGGGCGCCCAGTACTGTTGATTTCAACTTTGAAAAACAAGGCGTACAACACCGGCACCACCACCAGGGTCAGCAGGGTTCCAACGGCCAGGCCGAAACTGATCACCACCGCCATGGCAAAAAACAGCGGGTCCGGGGGGAGCATGAGCGACAGCAAGCCCAGAATTGTGGTCAGGGTGGTCATCAACACCGGTTTGAAGCGGGTTAAGGAAGCGGTCAGGATGGCGTCGTACGGCTGGGCGCCGGTGTCGATTTCGTTTTGAATCGACTCGAGCAACACAATGGCGTTGTTGATGATGATGCCGGCCAGACTCAAGAAACCCAGGATCGCCATGAAGCCGAGAAAGGCGCCGGTGACCAGCATGCCCGGCGCCGCTCCGATCAGGACCAGGGGAATGGTGATAAAAATGATCAGCGGTTTGGCGTAGGAGTTGAACTGCCACACCATCAGCAGGATCATGGCGGCCAGGGCGTGCGGCAGAAATACACGCAATGCGGCGATGGCGTCGTGGGAGTTTTCCGACTCGCCACCGAATTCCCATTGGTGGCGGGCAGGCAGTCCGGCGCCGATTTTCTGCAAGGCCGGCAGCAGGGCCGCTTCCAGCTCCGCGGCCTGCAGCCAGGCATGTTTGGCTTCGATGGTGACCGTGGGCAGCAGGTTACGGCGCATGATCATGCTGAATTCGGCTTCGCCTTCGATGTCGGCCACCTGCATCAAGGGCACGTTGGTGTTACGGCTGGAAGAGTAGACTTCAACAGTTCGCAGGCGGTCGACGGTTTTGCGTTCGGCCCCTTCGGCCCGGAACATGATCGGAATGACTTTGTCGCCTTCCCGGTAGTCGGTGATGCGGGTCCCGCTGAAAAAGCTGTTGAGGCTGTCGGCAATCTCCTGCGAACTGACCTCAGCGCGACGGGCGCGGGCTTGATCGATATTGACCTTGATTTTGGTAACCCGGTTCTCCCAATTGTTGTAAATCCCCACCGTGCCGGGGATGGCGCGCAGGGCGTCCATTACCTGTTCTCCGGCCGCATAGATCGCTTCATGCTCGGGACCGGACAGCCGTACTTCGATCAGGCCGGTTTCATTGGCGCCCAGCCAGAATTCTTTGATGCGGGCGTAGGCTTCGGGAAAATTCGCGTTTAAATGCGCCCGCGTCCGGGCAATGGTGGGCTTTATGGTTTCGCTGTCGCGGGTGGTGACCAGCACATAGGCGATGTTGGCTGCCTGGCTGCGCGGCCCAAAGGTTTGAAAAAAACGGGGCCCCCCGTAGCCGACGTACGCCAGACTGGCCGTGATCTGCGGGTTGACCTGTTTGTTGTTGAGCCATTTGAGCAACCGCGCCGCCGAGCGGTCCGTGGCGTTGGCGCCGTATCCGGCCGGCAGGTCGAAGAAAATCATGAACTGGTTGCGCTCGGAATTGGGCATGAACTGTTTGCGCACGTGTCCCATCAGCAGGACGGCCCCCACCATCATCGCCGCCACCAGCCCCAGGGTGAAGGTCCGCCGGCGCAACACTTGCCGCAAAAATGCTTTGTACTTCCGGTACATCGGTTTTTCGTACTGGGCTTTGATCTGTTCTGTGGTAAGGGCCGGCGGTTTCATGAACCAGTAGCACATCAAGGGGGTCACCACCGTGGCCAGCACCCAGGACGTCATCAGGGTGATGAAAATCACCTGGGCCATGGAACTTAAATACTCGCCGGTGACATTGGGCGCCAGGGCCAGCGGCATGAATGCCAAAATGGTTGTCAGGGAAGACGTCAACAAGGGCAGCGCCAGGGTCCTGCCGGCATTGATGGCGGCGTCGCGGCGGGTTTCGCCTTCGCGCATGCGCCGGCCGATTTCCTCGGCGATCACGATACCGTTGTCCACCAGCAGGCCCAGGGCGATGATCATGGTGGCCAGGGTGATCCGGTGCAGTTCGATGTCCATGACCCGCATCACCACCAGCGAGATGATCATGGTCAGCGGCACCACCGCGCCGACGATCAGGCCGGTGCGCCAGCCCAGAAACAGCATGACCACGATCAAAACGGTGGCCAGGGTTTGATACACGTTGTTGACCACGCCGTTGACCGATTCGGCAACATAGTCGGCCTGATAATGGGCGATATCCAATTTGTAACCGATGGGCAGCAAATTCTGCCATTTGGCGATTTTGGCTTTGACGCGTGGGCTGAACTCAAGGACGTTCACGCCTTTTTCCATCTGCTCGACGGCCAGCACGATGGCCGGATCGCCGTTGAAATAGGCTTTGTTTTGCGGTGGATCGATATAGGCCTGTTTGATGGTGACGATATCTTTCAGGTAGGCCACCTGGTTGGAAGCGGGCAGTTTGATGACCACATTTTCAATGTCGTCGATATTGCGGAAATTGCCCGACGGTTCCACCACGATTTCATTGGCGCCGGTATCGATGGCGCCGCCCGGCAGGATGATGTTCTGGTTCATCAGGGTCCGGGCCAGTTGCCCCGGACTCAGACCGTACTGGGCCAACCGGGCGTTGGTGATTTCCAGAAAAACCCGTTCTTCCTGCACGCCGTGCAGGCTGACCTTGCGAATCCCGTCAACGGTATACAGGTCGTCGCGCAGATCCCGCGCCACGTCGCGCATCTCGGCCATGGAAAACCCCTTGGCCGTCAGCGCCACCAGGACAACCGAGACATCGCCGAATTCATCATTGACAAAAGGGCCGATGGCGCCCTGGGGCAGCTCGGATTTGACGTCGTTCATCTTGTTGCGCAAATCCTGCCAAATCGGCTGCATGTCGAAAAAACTGTCGTAGACTTTGACGTAAACGATCGACACTCCGGTGGTCGATTTGACGTTATAGATGTCTTCGACTTCCGGGATCCGGCGGATGTACTCTTCGATCTTGCGGGTCACCAAATCTTCCATGCGCCGGGGCGACATGCCCGGAAAATAGGTCGTGACCACAGCATCACGAATGGTGACCACGGCGTCTTCTTTGCTGGGAAAATTGGTGAACAGAAAAAGACCGAACACCGTGAGCAGCAGTACAATCAAAGCAACCAACCGGGAATTGTTAAGCGAAAACGCCGTGAGATTCATAAAACCTCCGTTTCCAGATGGTCCCAGGCTAGTGTCCATCCGGAAATAGTAGATTTTGGCCCAGGCCAAGGCCGTAGCGAATTTGAAACCGCAAGCGTTGCAAGGCTACGTCGCAAAAACATGAATGGCTACGCCATTATTTCAAATTCGTGAGAACGCCGGCATGGGCCAAAAGATGCTATTTCCGGATGGACACAGGCTAAGGGCTCGCGCGAACAGGTTTTGCCTCGCCGTATTTAAGCGTCATTCCCGCGCAGGCGGGAATCCGGGAAATATCGCAAGCACATCACGGCCCCATCAACTTCACTTTCTGTTTGTCGGCCAGAAATTCGACGCCGGCCGTGGCGATGATATCCCCGGCCTTGATGCCGGATTCGAGAATAATATCGTTGTCGCGGATTTCGAGCACCTCGACCGGTGTTTTATGCACCACGCCGGCGGCCCGCTCGAAGATGAACACAAAATGCTGTTTGTCCGCACCGGCCAGGATTGCCGCCATGGGCACCGTGAAACCCCGGCCCACGGTTTCACCGGTGGGACGCACGGCCGGGAACGCAAATTCGACCTCCACGGACATGCCGGCCCGCAGTTCGCTGAACTGTTCCTGCAATTCAACGGTCACCGGAAAGGTGTTGGCGGTAACCGCCTTGGTGCCGATTTCCGTAATCACGCCGCTGACCCGCCGGTTGTTCAAGGTGGGAAAGACAACTGCGGCCGCCTCGCCGGTGCGCAACTTGATCACCACCTGTTCCGGCACGGCCGCGGCCACCTCAAAGGCATCCTCGCCGTCCAATTGAAAAAGGGTTTGCCCGGCACGGATCTCTTCGTGGGGTTCGATCGACTTGACCGAAATGATACCGTCAAAGGGCGCGCGCAGGGTGGTCAGGCGTAAATCCCGCTGGGCCAGCCCCAGTTGGGCCTTGGCGGCCTTGCGCCGGCTGCGGGCGCTGTCGTAATCAGCCCGGGCACTGTCGTACTCGGCCTTGCTGGCGTTGTTCGATTCGTACAGGGCGCGAATACGCTCAAAACCGGCTTTTTTCTCCTTGACCACGGCTTCGGCGGCTTTCTTCTCCGAACGCGCTTTTTTTTCTTCCAATTGAAACGGCAAAGGATCGAGCACCGCCAGCACATCGTCCTTTTTGATGCGATCGCCCAAACGGACCTTGACGTCGTCCACCCGGCCGCTGACTTCGAAACTGACTTTGGTTTCGTTGACCGGTTTGACCACACCGGAGATTTTCCGCAATTGGGTCGTATCCGACCCGACCACTTGCATCCACTTGATGGCGCGAATCACTTCCGGCGGTTTTTCTTCTTCCGCGCAACTGCCCAGCGCCAGTAAAAAGACGATGGAACCGACATAAAGCCATGACCTTCGTGCGCTCACCGTTAAGATTTGCATAACTTGTTGCCCTCCGAAGTTGACTACCGGCCCTTAAAGTACTGCTCCAGCCGATCACGCCAGTCCTTTTTTTGCCTGACCGTCATGAAAAAATTGAACCGGCCGGCGGCGCGTTGTACTTTCATCAGATCGATCAAAAAATCATAGACCGCGTTGGCCGCCCGTTGATCGGCCGCCAGGGACGCGTCCTGGGCGTCGATCAGATCGATAACATTGACTTTGCCGCGCGAATACTGCTCGGTGACCAGTTCCAGGTTTTTACGTGCCGCCAGCGCCCCTTCACGGGCCAGGGCGATGCCCAGAAACGACGCCCAGGCATCGTGCAGGCGCGCGCGCACCTGCTGGTCAATGCGCTCCACAAAGCCACTGCGCGCCAGCTTCAATTGGGCCAATTCTTCCAGGGTGCGCCGGACATCGGCCGTCTTGCGACCGCCCTCGAACAAGGGGAAGGTGGCAAACAGACCGGCACTCCAGTCGGTATCGTCTTTATCCGGCAAGGCAAACGGCAGGGCGGGGGCATCGGCGCCTTTGCCCTGTTCGCTGAAGCGCTCGGTGACATCGGCCCCCACCGCGAAGGCCGGCAGCCAGAAGGCGCGTTTGGCCGCTTTGAGTTCTCGTTCGCGGGCGGCGATTTCAGCCCGCAGCCCCTTGAGTTCGGGGGCGGCGTCGAGTCCTTCGCGCACCATGAAGTCCCGCAACAGGTTAAAGTGGCGGGGATTGTCGGCGTAAGTTTTAAACAGGTTCTCACTGTCCATGAGGCTCGGGTCGTCAATGCGCGTTTCAACTGTCCGGAAGCGTTCTTCCAGCGGCCGATGCAGCAACCGGTTCAACGCCAGCCGGGCCTGGTTCAGGCGGGCGCTGGCATCGAGCAGTTCACGCCGGTCGGTGGCGATTTCGCTCTCCCAGCGAAAGACTTCCGCCGGACCGGTATAGCCCACAAACAGGCGGTTGCGGGCCAATTCAAGATTGGAGCGGGTCACCCGCAGGTTGCTGCGCTGGATGGTCAGCAGGGTTTTGGCCCGCAACACGTCCAGGTAGGTGACCGCGGCATTCAGGGCGATATCCAGGCGCAGGGCGGCCCGATCCTGCTCACGGGCGATTTGCAGTTTCTTCTCAATGTCGTAGCCGGCCCAGGCGTCCTCGGCGTAAATCAATTGGTTAAGGGAGGCCGTGCCGGCAACGGTTTTTTCGGCTTGCCCGCCCAAGCCGGCTTCAGCCCGGTCGTCATCGATGATCACGCCCTTGGCCCCTACGTCGATTTGGGGAAGCAGAGCCGAACGCGCTTGTTTGATGCGCTGTTTGCCGGCGGCCACCCCCCGGTCGGTGGCCATCAAATCCAGATTGACCGTGACCGCTTCCTGGACCGCCGCCGGCAGTGAAATGCGCCGGGCAGCAGCGGTGTCCTCGATGTTGAGCAACTCGGCTTCGAGCAGAATGTTCCAGCCCGGATACACGCCGATGGCACGGGCGGTGGCCAAATTAAGGCTTAGTTTCCTGCCGATGCTCAAGCCGACCGGGATGCTGCCGGGCTCTTCGCCTAAAAGAATCCGCTGCACATTGAGCGCGATGCGGCGGGTAAAACGGGTCAGGTCTGATTTGGGAGACTGGCTGGCCAGCACCCCCCACGCCACCTCTTCCAATCCCCAGGCGGAGAAAGACGGTAATTTGCGGCGAATCAGCCCCTGGGTCAATGCGCGAAATTGTGCCTCGGTAAACCGCAGCAAGGGTGCCACATAAACGGCCCGGGTGTCGGATGGAATTTTTGCCAGAGCCTCTTCCGCCGAGGTTCCAACTTCAACCAGGGTGACATCGATGGTGTACTCGTAACCGACATTGCGGATGATCCGGCGCAACCCTTTGATGGTTTGAAGGCTGATCCGGTCGACAAGCACGGTAAGTTTTCTGAACGGAACAATTTCCCGAAAAACCCTGACGTCCTGTTCAATGCTTTTATAGGTATTGATATAGGTGAGATTTTTGACCCCGCTGGCCCCGTCTCTGAACGGCAACCCCTGGATCGCGCTGTCGATTACCAGGGTGGCGATCACCGGTTTGCTTACTTTTTTGCGCAGACCGACATTGTGCGATGCGATGATACCGATGGCCAGCACCATGTCGACCGCCGGATCGGCCAGCAGGCGGTCGGCGGCGCGTTTAATGTCGTCGATTTGCCAGTTACCGGAAAGATCCTTGGCGGCCGGGAACCGGATCTCGAATTCATCGGCCGTCAGGTTGCGGATCTCCTGTTTGATCTGCGTCACAATGGCGGGAAACCGGGGGATGGGGCCGTCCCGGACAATGCCGATCGTTACGGTGCGCGGCGCGGCAAGCGAGGCCGCCGGTAAAAGGCAGAGCACAAACAAAACAGCAACCGGCAGGTAGCCTTGGTGGATGCGAAAGAAAACCCCTATATGCATACAGACCCCTTAGACTAAGGTTAAATGCACGAAGTTTGTTTTTTCTGACGCCACTCAAATGCGTTGACAGGAAAGGAGGGCAAATATCAGGCTGGACAACAAAAGCAATGACTGGATAAAAATAAAGGTAATTGGAAATCGACGCGTTGTCAATCTGTTCGAAGCACCGGTCGAAGCACCGGATCGTTTGTAATAAAGTTGACGGTGACCAGAGCGGTTGTTAGGATTGTTCTTCATTAATTGTGTTGGATAGTTTTCGGGCGGATTTGGCGCGACACCCCTCAAAGCCGACGGTCGCAGAATTGGCGCGACGAGAAAGGATCAGCCCATGCAACGAAAATCCTGGTTATTGGTGTTGGTGGTTTTGATCGTGGCCTGTGCTCACGGTAAAACCGAACATTTTCCGGCACCCGGAGATGCGTCCCAAACCGTGCAGGTCACCATTATGCGTGACAACCGGCTGTTCGGCTGGGGCCTGTCGATGCGCGCGTTGCTCAACGGCACCCCCATCGCCGCGCTCAGACGCGGCGAGTATGTGCAACTTTCCGTTGCACCGGGCATGCACACGGTCGGTATCCCGCAGGAAAATGTGACGCTGTTGATGGAAGCCGGCCGGCACTATTATTTTATTATCGAAGCAACCAACAGTTTTTACGGTTTTGATTTTCGCCGCCTCGAACCGGATCAGGGCCGCCGCGAAACCGACCGCTTGAAGAAACTGGAATAAAAGGCGCAATGCCGCCATCTTTTATTAAGGTGTCCATCCGGAAATAGTAGATTTTGGCTCCTTGCAAGGCCCGAGCATTTTTAAAACCGCAGGCATAGCACGCTACTGCCGAGGATTTTTAAAATGCGAGAACGCCGCCGGGGGCCAAAAGATGCTATTTCCGGATGGACACTAATTGACCTTCACGACATGGATTGATCGGATGCTCCTGCGAAAAAACATTTGGACCGGCCCGCGTCTGTTCCTGCTGGCGACGTTACTACTCTACTTCACTGCCCCTGTCTTCGGACAAACCGAAGACCCGCCCCCCGCCGGCGACGCGCCGGCCTTGCCAACCGGTGAAACGATCCGGGCATTTGAACCGGAAGATATCACCAGGCGGATCCAGGACCTTAAAAAGCAGCGCAACACTTTCCCGACATCGCCCGAAGCGGCATCCGCCCAGCAACAAGGTGTTGCGGTCGAAGCGGTGCAGGCGCGCCGGGCCACGCTCAAAACCCTTCTGTCAGCGTATGAAAAGTTGCTCCTGGTGACCGAAAAAAAGGCCGCCCTGGCCAAGGAAGACGAAGGGCTGCGACTCAAGCTCGCCGCGAAACCGGAGCGACACGTGGGGCGCAAGCCGCCGTTCACGCTGAATTTTTACGACAACTTGCTGGACCGCCTGGAGGTGGCGGTGCAGAAAAAAGAGGATCTTCAACGCACCATCAATATGGCCGCCACCGCCCGGAACGCCGCCGAGCAACGGGCGGCGCAAACCGATCGTCAGTTGCAGGAACTGCAAACCGAAGCGGCCAACCAGGCGCCGGATCCCAACCGCCAGTGGGCGTTGGCAACCGCGACCGTGGCGGCCGAGGCCGCCGTGGTGATGTTACAGGCCGAAAAAATAATTCAGGCCAACCTGGATCAACGGGTGGCGTTGCAGGACATGACCCTGAATCTGCTCAAGGCGCAGACCGGCTGGGTTTATGACCGGCTTGAATTCAACGAAAAAAGCCTGAGTATGCAGCTCGAACGGTTAGACGCGCGTCAGGCCGATCTGGAACGCACCCGGCGCACGTTGCTGGCCGAACAAAAGCAGGTGGAAACACGGTGGCTCGAGGCCCAGAAAGCACTGGGCGACAATGTCTACCGGGAACGCGCCCCTTTACTCGAAGCCGGGTTGCAAGCGCGTGAATCATGGCTCAACACCTATCATATCGTCATTGACCAGCTTCAAAAACGAATTCGGCTGATTGAGTCGTTGAAAGTACTCTGGCGCAACCGTTGCGAACTGGTCAAGGGCAACGCAGTCGAGCGGGAACAATTGGTCAAGTGGCATGAAGCCGTCACGGACGACCTCAAACGGCTCGATGAGCAGTTGAAACTCGAACAGCGCTATCAGGTCACCCTGCAAACCCAGATTGCCGCGCTGGAAAAACAACTTGCCGACCGGTCACTGGCCGAGGCGGTCAAGCAGCAGGTCACGATCCGCCTGAAGTCGAACAAGCGACGGGTCGAGCGCCGCAATGAGTATATTGGCGAAATTCTCGGTGCGCTTCAATTGACGCAACGCTTTGACAGGGAGCTTGCTTTAAGGCTGGGGCAGGCCGGCTGGGGGACGCGCGTATGGGCCTTCATGGCCAAATCCCGCGCTTGGGGCGCGCTCATTATTTTTATGGGATCCTTGTTGGCGGCGCTGCTGGTGCGTCTGTTGATCAACCGGGTTCTGCTGCGGCTGGCGGCCAGAAGCCGTTTTCATCTGGATGATGTTTTTTTCAAAATTGTCCATCGGCCGGCGGAATGGAGCATTATCCTGGTGGGCATAACCCTGGCGTTGCGGTGGTCCTACAGCGACATGAAAGGAACGGCAGTTTGGGTTGCGGTGGTCAAAACGCTTCTCGTGCTGATCTGGAGTGTTGCGGCCCTGCGGTTTTTGGGCCGCATCGGCCAGGACGCGGTCAAGCACTGGCGGCAAGCCGGCCGGCAGGGTACCGAAATTATCCGCATGGGTGAAACCGCGGCGCGGCTGATCCTGATCGCCGGGGCGATCTTCCTGTTCCTGTCGATCTGGGACATCAACATCACGCCGCTGCTGGCCTCGGCCGGGATCGCAGGTGTGGCCGTGGCCCTGGCGGCCCAGGAAACCCTGGCCAACCTGTTCGGCGGCATCAGTGTGATGCTCGATCAACCGTTTAAAATCGGCGACTATGTCATCCTCGATTCCGGCGAGCGGGGCGAAGTAACCGCTATCGGCATGCGCAGCACCCGGATCATGACCCGCGACGAGGTCATGATCTCCATTCCCAACTCGGTGATCACCAACGCCAAGATCATCAACGAAAGCGCCCCCAAACCGCGGTTTCGGGTCCGCGTCCGGATCGGGGTGGCGTACGGCAGTGATATCGATCAAGTGGAGGCCATTTTGCTGGACGTGGCCCAAAAAAGCCGCCGTGTGGTGAAGGCGCCGCATCCGCGGGTCCGCTTGCGCACCTTCGGCGATTCATCCCTCGATTTCGAGCTGTTGTGCTGGGGGTTTACGCCGGAACAAAAAGGAATTTTGATTCACGAACTCAACTGCGCCATTTATAAGGAATTCAACAAGGCCGGTATCGTGATTCCCTTTCCCCAACGCGATGTTTACCTGCATCGCATGCCGGCAGGTCCGAACACCGGCGACACGAACAGCAATGAGCAACCATGAGGGCAACCAAAAAATGATTTCCTGTCCGAGATCACATGACGCTTAAATTTTCGATCCCGCTTGCCGATATGTAATCATGCATTAGCGTTTGGGCAGGTTCACCCGCTTTGCCACGGTACGATCCTGCCACCCTGCAACATCTTGAATTCTCTCCATGCGCCATTGTTTCACAACCGCTTTTTGAACACGCACTTCATTTTGTAACACCGGCGAGTCCGCTTTGGCGGGAGTTTGTCCGTGAAAGCGATGGCGGTTCAGGCCGCCAAGGAAAAACAACCCGGCATCAAAAGGAGGCAAGTGATGAGGCGATTTAAAAGAGGTATCCTTTTCGGGGCGGTCCTTTTCGGACTGCTGCTGACCGGTCTGACCGGCGGGTGGGCGCAGATGCCGACGGCCTTTGATCAAACTCCGTTGCGTTTCAGGACCGCCGATCTGCTGCCCGGCAACATGCTGCAAGGTACCAACTACACCGTCGGCCCGACGGTGGAAAACGACGGGTTTGTGCATACATTTGCCCTGCAAACCAAATACGGATCATATCGCCTTGAAACCACCGAATTGTTGCAAACCCGGATCAATGAGCTGATTGCTCTAAAGCACATGGAGGCGGTCGAACGTTCAGACGTATTCAAGGAGGCCCTGAAAAAGGGAGCCAAGGCCCCGCTTTTTGCCGCCAAGAGCCTGGTCACCCAGCCGGTTGCCACGGTAAAGGGGACCGTCAGCGGCATTGGCCGCTGGTTCAGCGATGTGGGGCGTTCGATTGTGAGCGACGACCCACATCAGGAAAATGTATTGAAAACCGCCCTGGGCTATGCGACTGTCAAGCGGCAATTTGCGTATCAATACGGCATCGATCCCTATACACGTTTCGAACCGCTTCAGAAGCAGTTGGCTAAAATCGCCCGGGCCGGCTTTGCGGGCGGTTTGACACCCAGGCTGGCCTTTCAGGCGATCCCCCGGACCGCCGGTGTGGTCGTGCGCGGCAGTTCCACGGCAAACAGTATGCGCAAGCTGGTTATGGACAAGTCGCCGGCCGAACTTCATAAAATCAACCGGCAAAAACTCCTGGCTATGGGGACGACGCAAAGTACCACCGACGCTTTTCTTGACAACCCATACTACAACCCTCAGGAAGCCACTCTGCTGGTGGGTGAGCTGGACAACATGCGCACGGTGAGCGGACGAGCGTTGTTCATCGGAGCCGCCGCTCTCGCAGACCAGACGTCCGTGGCCCGCTACATGCGCCTGCGGGCCCAGATGGCCGGCAGCTATGTTGCCCAGGTCGCCCCGGCCGAGCGCTTTGTGGAAGTCAACGGGGTGCCTTTTTTAATGCGCAAGGACGACGTGGTGATCGGCCTGTTCCCCCTGGATCATGTGGCCTGGACACCGTTGCTCCATCAGAAACTGACTACCACCAGCCGGGCGGTGAGTCAGTTGCCCGGACTCAAAGGGCGGGAAGTATGGCTTGAAGGCACGGTTTCAGCCGCCGCCCGTCAGGCCCTTGAGGCTGCCGGCTGGGTCGTGAAGGAAAAGGTTGGCGCACAATTGAAAACAAAATCACAGCCCTAAAATTTCAAAAAAATATTTCCATCAACCAAGAAAGGAACGACACAATGAAACACTTGCTTTTGGCCGTCAGTGTTATTCTATTGTTCACGATCTCCTGCGCGCACCGGCAAAGACCGGTGATCGACGGTGTCGGGCTGACAACGGCAACCGCCAGCTTGACGTCGGACCGGCCCGCATCGCGATCGCTTGTGGTGGCCCAGAATGACGCCGAGGAGGACGAGGCGTTTTACGAAGAATTGGACGCGGAAGAAGACGTCACCATCGCCGATCCCCTCATTTACTGGAACAAGGCGATGTATCACGTTAACGACAAGCTCTATTTCTGGGTATTGAAACCGGTGGCCCAGGGCTACAAGGCGATTACCCCCCATTTTTTCCGGACCGGGGTGCGTAACTTCTTTACCAATCTGGGATACCCGGTGCGTTTTGTAGGCAGTGTGCTGCAAGGCAAAATCGGCCGTGCCGGTCAGGAAACCGCGCGCTTTTTCGTGAATACCACCGCCGGTGTCGGCGGCTTGTTCAATCCGGCCAAAAGCAATCCGGGACTCAATCCGCCCGCCGAGGATATCGGCCAGGCGTTTGCGGTATGGGGTATCGGTGATGGATTTTATATCGTATGGCCGATCTTCGGGCCGTCCACCCCGCGGGACACCGTGGCCATGGTGGCGGAGCATTTTCTCGACCCGGTCACCTACCTCGCCCTGGTCGACGGCGAGGGGTTGTGGGAAGGCGACGCCCGCTACTACGCCACGGGTGCCAATGCGCTAAGGATGATCAACGCGACCAGTTTCAGGATCGGCGACTATGAAGCCTTGAAGGAAGCGGCGATAGATCCGTATGAAGCGCTGAAAGACGCCTATCTGCAAAATCGCCGCAAGAAAATCCGTGAATAGCGGGAGAAGGCCGAATTTCAAAATCAAAATTTCAAATGACTGTCAAAGGACCCAATGCCACATCAGTGTTGCTTCGGCGGCCGCCTGATTTGACGTTTTATGATTTGGAATTGATTTGGTATTTTAACTTTTTTATTTAAAATTCCCCGAATGTCCCCGCCCACCGGGTGGGGACATTTGTCTTACCGTAGAAAAATCATCGCTGCGATTTTTAAGGCTGCAATCACTGACCGATTATTTTGACCAACGCCCGCTTGCGGCGACGGCCGTCGAACTCGCCGTAAAAAATCCGCTCCCAGGTGCCGAAGTCGAGCCGGCCCTCGGTAACGGCCACCACCACTTCGCGCCCCATGATTTGACGTTTCATGTGCGCGTCGGCATTGTCTTCACCCACATTGTGGCGGTATTGTGAAACCGGCTCGTGGGGCGCCAGCTTTTCCAGCCAGACGTCATAATCGTGATGCAGCCCCGCTTCATCATCATTGATAAAAACCGAAGCGGTGATGTGCATGGCATTTACGAGGACCAGGCCCTCGGTAATGCCGCTTTCCCGCAGACATTCCTCGACATGCGGGGTGATGTTGATCAATGCTCGGCGGGACGGTACTTCAAACCACAGTTCCTTGCGATAGGATTTCATACAGCCTCCTTGGCCGGTGATGCCGGCAACGATAGGGGTCCATTCAAACAGTCCGGGTCCGATTTAGGTATCCTTTGAAAAACCCATAGGCTTGTTTGCGCGATTTCGCAATATAAAAAGGAGGGTCCTGCAAAAAAACAAATTGCCGCGGGACAAGCAGGAGACACCCACCGGGGTCAGGAGTTTTTGGAATCGATCGGGATCTCCAGGGATTTGATTTTCTGCAGCAATGTGTTGCGGTGAATTTTGAGCACCTGGGCCGCCCGGGTTTGATTGCCGTGGCATCTTTGCAGCGCCCGCAGGATATATTGTCTTTCAAAGGTCCGCCGGGCCTGAATCAACCCCTGATCCAGGTTTTGGCCCGACTTGGCCATGCCGTCGCGAAAAAGTAAATCAAACGGCAAATCCTTTTCATCGATCCAACGCTCGTCAGAGCGCAACACCACCAGCCGTTCAATTAAGTTTTCCAGCTCTCGAATATTGCCGGGCCAATGGTAATCTTCCAGCACTTTCATGACCGCCGGGGTGATGCCTTCGATTTTCAAGTTGAGCTGACGATTGAATTTCCCCAGAAAGTAGCTGGCCAGCAGGGGAATGTCGCCCCGCCGTCGCCGCAACGGTGGTATTTCGATGGGAATCACGTTCAGTCTGAAATACAGATCTTCGCGAAATTGATTCCGGCGCACCATGTCTTCCAAGGCAATGTTGGTCGCCGCGATCATGCGGATATCGACTTTGATGGTCCGGTGACCACCCACCCGCGTAAATTCGCGTTCCTGAAGAAAGCGCAGCAGCTTGGCCTGCAACTCGATCCGCATGCTCGAAATCTCGTCCAGAAACACGGTGCCGCCGTGGGCATATTCAAACTTGCCGGTGTTCTGGGCATATGCGCCGGTGAAAGATCCTTTTTCATGCCCGAAGAGTTCACTTTCGAGCAGCTCGGCCGGGATGGCGGCGCAGTTGATGGCCACGAACGGTTTGTTATTGCGGATACTTTTTTTATGGATGGCGCGCGCCACCAGTTCCTTGCCGGTACCGCTTTCACCGGTAATCAACACATTACTGGCGGTGCTGGATACTTTTTCGATCAACGCGAAAACAGCCTGCATGCTGGGCGATTTGCTGATGATCCGGTTGTGCTCGAAACGGCTGGCAACCTCCGAGCGCAGATAACGCACCTCTTTCTCCAAGGACCGCTTTTCCAGGGCCCGCTCGATGACGTTCAGAATTTCTTCGGGATCAAACGGCTTGGTGATGTAGTCGTAAGCGCCTGATTTCATGGCAAGGGTGGCTTGCTGGGCGCTGTCGGTGGCCGACACCATGATCACGTCGATACTTTTATCGTAGGCTTTGATCCGGTTCAGCGTCTCGATGCCGTCCATCTTCGGCATGATCAGGTCCAGCAGCACCAGATCGAACGTTTCTTCCTTGATCCGGTCCAAGGCGTACAACCCGTCAATTACACAAAAAACCTCGTAGTCATCCTCAAGAATTTCTTCAAGCGATTCTCGAGCTCCCTGATCATCATCAACAACTAAAATGCGCGCGTGGTCTGTATCTACTGGTGTCACACTGAACCTCCCGCCGAACCCGAATCCGGACGCATCTTTGCCGTGCGGCAAAAAGCACGCTCAGCAATACAGGTTATTACCAGCGGTTTTTAAACATTTTAACATTACGGTTGGGGGTCGACGGAGCCGAACCTGAAGATGCCACAACCTCCCTCAACCCTTGGTACGGTAGGGGTTGCACATTCATCTTAAAACTTACCCATCGGCATGTGCAGCATGTCAAGGCCCAAACTGAAAGGCTTTCGTGCGATTTTAGCCATTTGGCCACATTCACCTCTGTGCGCCCCCGCAATCCACACTGAATTCAAATATAACATTTTAATAAAATTTATTCAATAAAATTCAATAAGTTAAAAAGAGTCAGACCTTCTTCTGAATTTGGCACCCGCCTTGCTATTTACCCACAGCAGGAGTCTCCGAAACAATCTATCAAGTCCTATCTAATTTTTTTACTCGTTACAACCGGAGAGGTTTGAAATGAAAAAATATACGTACGGCTTTTTGTTTTGGGTGTGTTGATTACAACGCACACAGCACCGGTTGTGGCAGGCGGTGGGGGCGGGCCGGGTTGCCAACTCGCGCCAAGACTTCTTTTCTTCGACATAAGCACCAGCTTTACTACGCATGGAAAAAAGGGGGGAGATTTGAGATGAAAAAAATATACGTACAACTTTTTGTTTTGGGAGTTTTGATCGCAACATACGCAACGCCGGTTCTGGCAGGCGGCGGCGGTGGACCATAACCCGCAAAACTGACAAGCATTTCACAAAGATCATTTTTCAGCGTTTCTAGAAAAGGAGGTTTCAAATGAAAAAACTTGTCGTGCAATTGTTCGTTATCGGTGTCCTGGTCGCTTCTTATGCAATGCCGGTTCTGGCAGGCGGCGGTGG
>JANQIE010000071.1 GCA_028282295.1 Desulfobacterales bacterium
CCGGTGTCGCCGCGTTGGGAAGTCAGACCGATCAAGACAAAGGACGATTATTACTATGTCACCGTCTCGCGCGCGACCGGCGAGGGCGCCGGGTTTTCGCGAGATGCCGGCATGGATGATATTCGTCAGAAATTCAAACAGACCATAGTAAATAATTGGAATGCCATTATAAGAGGCGAAAATGTACTCCCGGTCGATCCGGCAACCAGAAATGCCGCTCAAGCCCTGGTAGATCACATTGATTCGCTCGGTGATATTCGTTTTGGAAAAATTACAGAAAATCAGGGGGTAGAATTAAGGCGATTGATTCACAATCTGGATGCTGTGAAAACTTCTTTCCCATCCAGCCTGATACCATTGCCAACCATGGCGACATTGATCGACATAGCGGAACGTTTCCCGAAAATCATTGGAACCCCTCATAATAATTTGAGGAGTTTATTTCAGAAAATAAAACTCAATCAAATTGTTACCGCATCCCCGCATACGGCTGATGGACGATATGCTCTCAGTTATATTTTGTTCAGGAATTTTTGGAGAGCATTCAGTGATAACGATATCAGCATGGATGATGCCAGGAATTTTTTTAATGCCGTTAACCCCGACGGTATATACCTTCCTCGTTTCAAGCGGTTTAAGGAACAGATGAACACCGGCATGATTGATTTGATCGCAAGAGATAATCAATTAAGAACTGCTTTCAGCAATTTGACGATCGCTCAGCAGCGCAACCTGGGTGTTTTGGATTATGCGGCCCAATCGTTTGTAAACAGAATGGCCGAACTTATGGATGATGTTGTGCGAGACACGCTTAGGCGTAACGGCCTTCCTGATCCTGAAATTTTTGGCATGACGGGGCCGCTCATCAAAAAGATAGAATTTGTGGACGGTAACAGCCAAGGCGGTTTTCATATTCCGAGTCAGGTTTTAACGCTTAATAAATTGTTACAAAACAATAGTGCGGCATTCGCTGCTGCCGCGTTTCATGAGGGATTTGGCCACGGTGTCATGGCATTTTTGCGTAAATATGTCGACACGATCGCCGATGCTACCCGGAAAATGGACAACAAAGGAAAAGTTAAAAAATTAATTTCACAACTTTCAAGCCGGAAAAGAAAGATGCGGCGAATTTTATCCGATGTTCGTGACAATGAATTGTTCAAAAGTCTTTATCAGCAGTCCCGCTTGACCGGTTCGAGTGATTATCGTGGCGCAATATCTGAAAAAAATTTAAGCGATTTTATGGATCATATGTTTGCTCCAGGTGATACGATTGGCGGCATACCACGTGATACCTTAAAGCAAATATTGGGTTACCGGGCTTATATTCAATCTCTAAACGAAATCGATGCCCAGTATACATCGGCACGCATTTTAACCGAAACACCCATGTTTTTTCCGGATGGGTGATGTGTCGGTGTGCCGGTGGTGCAGGTTAATTCTCCCTGTACAACATTTCGGCGTAATACCGGCTGACCGGATCCAGGGTTTTGAAGGGGGCGGCGGCGTTGTTGTTTTTGGCGGCGATTTGGGCGCGCAGGTCGCCGGCGATGGTTTTGCCGAGTTGGACGCCGAACTGGTCAAAGGGGTTGATGCCCCAGATGAAGGCTTCGTAAACGGTTCGGGCTTCATAAAATGCCAGCAGGCCGCCGACGCTTTCCGGGGTCAGGTCGTCCAGGATCAGGGTGGACGAGGGCCGGTTGCCGTCGAATTGTCTGGCGGGATCGGGATCGCTTTGGCCCAGGGCCAGGGCCATGGGCTGGGCGATGAGGTTGGCCCAGAGTTCCTGGTGGTTGGTGACGCCTTTGGAGTGATTCCGGTACTGGGTGTACTGGGGATTGACCACGCCGATGAAATCGATGGGGAAGGGGCGGCCTTGATGGGCCAGTTGGAAAAAGGAATGTTGGGCGTTGGTGCCGGGTTCGCCGAAGATGATCGGGCCGGTGGTGACGTCCAGGCGTTCGCCCCGGGCGGTGACGGCTTTGCCGTTGCTTTCCATGTTCAGTTGCTGGACGTGGGGGGCGAGTTTGCTTAAAGGCGACGCATAGGGGATGACGGCTTGGGCGGGGTAGCCGAGAAAGTTGTGGTTCCAGACCGAGAGCAGGGCGGCGATGAGCGGCAGGTTGGCGTGCGGGGGGGCTTCGGCGGCATGGCGGTCCATGGCTTCGGCGCCTTTGAGCAAGGCTTCGAACCGGTGCCAGCCCAGATAGAGGCTCAAGGGGACGCCGCCCACGGCCGAGGTGACGCTGTAGCGGCCGCCGATGAAGTCGAACATGTGAAAGGCGGCCAGGACCGGATTGGACGGGTCGTCGCCGGGACTGCCCTGGGCGGTGACGGTGACGATGTGGTGGGCCGGGTCGAGGCGGTGGTCTTGCAGGTAGGCGTAAATCTGGGCGGTGTTGGCCAGGGTTTCGGCGGTGGTGTAGCTTTTGGAGATCACGATCCAAAGGGTGTGGACCGGGTCGATGGTGTCGGCGATGGCCCCGAAATTATGGATGTCGACGTTGGCGAGATAGTGCAGGGCGATTTTTTTGTCGGCGTAGGCGGCCAGAGCGGTGGAAACGAACTCGGTTCCCAGGTAGGAACCGCCGATGCCCACGACCACCACGTGGGTAAAGGGCCGGCCGTCGGCAGCGGTGATGCGGCCTTGGTGCAGTTTGGCGGTAAAGGTGCGGATTTTTTCGCGCACGCTGCGGATTTCGGACATGATGTCCTGTCCGTCCACGGTTATTGCGTCGTCGTCGAAGCGGCGGGCGGCGGTGTGCAGGGCGGCGCGGTGTTCGGTGGTGTTGACGATGGCGCCGGAGACCATTTGAGCAAAGCGGGTTTTGAGCTGCCGGTTTTCGGCGAGTTCGAGCAGATGGCCCAGGGTTTGCGCGTCGATCCGCTGACGTGAGAAATCGAAAAACAGGCGTTCGGTTTGCAGGGAGAAGTTCTGCAACCGGTCTTGATCCGCCAGCAGGCGGCGCAGGTGGTTTTCAGGCCGGTTCATGGCCTTGGCACAGGTTGCCAATGTTTTCCAGACGGGCAGTCGGCTTAATTCGAAAGTTTGCATTTGCTTTCCTGTGAGCGTGTCAATGTTAAAGGTTAATATCGTTTTGATTCTGGATCCCGGCGTTCATTATCCGGTTATTTTCCAAATGCGATTGTTCTGGTAAAAAATAAATCTCTAGGGTTAAATGTCTACGCTACACGTCTCGGGTTTTTGACGGGATGCGCAAAGCAACATAAAGCAACATGATTGGGCGTGACGATACTTCATGGCCGGCTCCGGGGTCAATCGTCTATCGCTTCAAGTGCCGGGGTAACCGCATTTGACATTCGTCCGGATGGTGGGCACGGCCCACCCTATGCCGAGCGGATGGGGGAGCATTTAATGCGTCTGGCTAAAGTAATCACGATTACCGGAATCGTGCAAGGGGTCGGCTTTCGGCCGTTTGTTTATAATCTGGCCCGTGAGCAGGGGCTGGGGGGCTGGGTGCGCAACGACACCGCCGGTGTGACGCTTTGGGTGGAAGGGCCGTCGCCCGCGCTGGCGGTGTTTGAGCGGACGCTTGCGACAGGGGCGCCGGTGCAGGCGGTTGTTTTTGAGATTGCGGCCAGGGCGGTTGAACCGCGTGGTTTGGAAGAATTTGAAATTCGCAAAAGCGCTGAACAGGCAGATCAGTTCGTGCCGATTTCACCGGAGGTGGCCACGTGCGCCGACTGTGTGCGCGAGTTGTTCGATCCGGCGGATCGCCGTTATCGGTATTCGTTTATCAATTGCACCAACTGCGGACCGCGCTTTACGATTGTCGAGGATATTCCCTACGATCGACCGCTGACCACCATGGCGCCGTTTGCCATGTGCGCGCAATGCCGTGCGGAGTACGACGATCCGGGCAACCGGCGCTTCCATGCCCAGCCGAATGCCTGCCCGGTCTGTGGTCCGCGGCTTGAGTTGTTGGATCAATCCGGCAATCCGGTGCCGTGCGCGGATGTTGTCGGTGCGGTGATCGAGCGTCTGCGTCAAGGCCGGATTGTGGCCATTAAAGGTTTGGGCGGTTATCATCTGGCCTGCGATGCACAAAACGATAAGGCGGTCAAGACGTTGCGGGCGCGTAAATTCAGAGAGCATAAACCGTTTGCCTTGATGGTTGCGGATGTTCAGGCGGCAAGGGCTCTGGGCGATGTGGACCCGGCCGGGGAAGCGCTTTTGAGCGGCACGGTGCGGCCGATTGTGCTGTTGCGCAGACGACCGGATGCGCCGGTGAGCGAGGCGGTGGCGCCGGGGCAAATGGATCTTGGCGTGATGCTGCCCTACACGCCGCTGCATCATGTGCTGCTGGCCGAAGCCGGTATGATCCTGGTGATGACCAGCGGCAATATCAGTGACGAGCCGATCGCTTTTCGAGATGACGAGGCGTTGCGGCGTCTTAATGGGCTTGCCGATTACTTCCTGGTGCACGACCGCCGGATTCACATCCGCACGGATGACTCGGTGGTGCGGGTGGTTGCGGACAAACCGCTGGTGCTGCGCCGTTCGCGCGGGTATGCGCCGCATCCGTTGATCCTGCCGTTTGAATTCAAGGCGCCGATCCTGGCTTGCGGGGCGGAATTGAAGAACACGTTTTGTCTGACACGCAAGCGGTTTGCGTTTCTGAGTCATCATATCGGTGATCTTGAAAATCTGGAGACCATCGAGGCGTTTGAACAGGGGATCGCCCATTTTCAACGGATTTTCAACACGACCCCGGCGTGTCTGGCCCATGATCATCACCCGGAGTATTTGGCGACCAAGTATGCCCTGGCCCGCGACGACATCCCCAGGATCGGTGTGCAGCACCACCATGCCCATATTGTCGGATGCATGGGCGAGAACAATGTGACCGCGCCGGTGATCGGGGTCGCGTTTGACGGCACCGGTTACGGCGATGACGGGCATATCTGGGGCGGGGAGTTTCTGGTGTGCGACGATCGGGATTATAGACGCGCGGCCCATCTGCAATATGTGCCGTTGCCGGGGGGCGCAAAGGCGATCAAGGAGCCCTGGCGCATGGCGGCGGTTTATCTTCACAAGGTCTTCGGTGACGGCATGTGGGATCTGCCGCTTGCGTTTGTGCGCGATTTGGATCGCGCGCGGTGGCGCTTGATCGCGCGGATGATTCAACAACAGGTCAACACGCCGCAGACCTCCAGCGCCGGACGGTTGTTCGATGCGGTTTCAGCCTTGACCGGGATTTGCCGGGAGGCGTTTTACGAAGGGCAGGCGGCCGTTGAACTGGAAATGGCGGCCGGGGATGATGACCGGGTGTACGAATTTGATTCCCGTAGCGAAGCGGGTAAAACCGTGGTGCTGCCGGATGCCGTGATTGAAGGAATTGTTGCCGATCTGATTGAAGGGGAGTCCAGGGGGGTGATTGCGGCGCGGTTTCACAATACCGTGGCGGCGTTGATCGCGTCCCAGTGTGATCAACTTCGCCGGGAGACCGGCATTACGACCGTGGCGTTGAGCGGCGGCTGTTTTCAGAACATGCGGCTTACACGGCGGGTCTTGGCGTTATTGACGGCAAACGGCTTTAGTGTTCTGACCCACCGGCACGTGCCGCCCAACGACGGCGGGCTGTCCCTGGGGCAAGCGATTGTCGCCAACCGCAGGTTGGACACCTCAATTCTCAATTCTTAATTGCAGTTTCTTAGTTGCAGTTAATCAGGTTGATCTCGCGCACCGCTGTCTGCATATGCGTCATGACCGCTTCGATTTGCGCGTATTTCAGGCCCAGGGCTTTTGTCGACCGACAGTCGACTTGAATGGTCTCGTCTTCTTCGTGGGCCTGACAATTCCAATGCGCCAAATCATCGGCCAAATGCAGGATATGGGCGAATTTACCGACCGAGGCCCGCTCCGGTTGGTGATGGTAGCGGATCGCCAGGGTCAGGTTTTTAGGGAAGTTCCATCGTTCACATATCCAGGCGGCCATTTGGGCGTGATCGAAACCGAGCACCTGTTTTTCGGCGCGCAGAAAATCGTTTTTGTTTGCTTGTAATATACTTTCCACCAAGTCTTTTCTTTCCACGATATGGGTATCCAGGACGAGTTTGCCCACATCGTGAATGAGCCCGGCGGCAAAGGCGTCGCTTTCAACGTCCGGATTTTTCATTTTGGCGATGGCGCGCGAGGCAAAGGCCACGGCCAGGGAGTGCTCGAACATGAAGCCCGGGTCGAGATCGTAGCCTTCAAGATGTTTGTTCAACATGCTGTTGGCACCGGCTACCATGATCAGTTCGCTGATGGTTTTGAACCCCAGGACCACCGAGGCCCGGCGAATCGAACCGACCTTGCCGGCCATGCCGTAGTAGGCTGAATTAGCGAGTTTGAGCACCAGGGTGGCGATGGCCTGATCCGATTCAATTGCCTGCGACAGTTCCTTGAAGCCTTTCTTGGGATCGGTCATGGCTTCCCTGGCTTTTAGAATTATGTGCGGGATCGGCGGTAGATTCTTAAGGTGTTTGAAGATTTTGGTTTTGAGTTCATCGCCTTTTGGATAGTTGGGGTGTTGGGTTTGCGATTCGTCGACGGTCTGCGAATCGTTGGCCGCCGCTTCTTCGGCCGGTGGATCCGGGTCGTCGGGCGTGGCCCCGGTTAAATCGAGGTCGATCATTGTTTGGCAGGATGGACACGGAAAAGAGATTTCTTTACCGAAGGGCAGACGCTCATCCGGTATGTCATAGGCGGATTGACACTGGCTGCATTGCACGTTCATGGCAAAACCTGTAAATCTGTCGTATCTTTAGTTGGTTATCAACCGGGGTTAATTGAAAATTGGACTTTTGCAAGTGCTCACAACGTCTTTGCTGTTTTTATATCGGCAATAATTTGAATTTATTTAAAAAAATTGTTGTCTTGCGAATCAATCGAATCGGTTTGGGCTGCTTGCGTGGTCTTTATTTGTTCAAGGTGTTGTAGACGTCGGTGGCAATTTGAGCCGAAGCTGCGGACATGGCCCGGCTCATGGCGGCGGCCAACGCCTCGGGAGATGGTTGTGTGCATGGGTGTGTGGTCCGATAGGTCTTTTGCAGCAGGATTTGCCGGCTGACATCTTTTTGTTGGGGGTTGGTCAGCAGAATGCTGATCTCCAACAGGGCAAAATGGCCGTCGGTGGTTTTGCGTTCCACAAATTCTTCCACGTTGCCCTCCAGGCGATGGGTGGCGCGGCCCTGGTGTTCGGCCCCCAACACCCCTTTGAACAGGCCGCTTTGTTTCAGGTCGCGCACCAGGTGGTAGCCGACCAGATCGCTGGGGGCCGCGTACCATTTGTGATAGCTGTAGGCGGTGCGCCGGTAGGGCTGATCGCTGAACAGCATCTGGGTATTTTGGTAAAGGGGGGATGAGCGGAAGCGTTCGATGCGCAGCAGAACGTCCAGCGGACCGGTGGACGCGGTTGCAGGCGGCGGGTATTCCAGGCTGTACCGCTGAATTTTCAAAGGGGGTTGTTTCAGGTTCAGGTCGACACACCCCAGGTGCTGGACAAGCGTGAAGATGACGATGATAAGACCGGTTGTTTTCCGGATAGGCTTAAACACCAAGGGGGCACCTCGCTATCGATCCTGACGGGTTTCCGGTTGAAGGTCTTTTTGGCGCTGCGGCGCCGGCGGTTGGCCGAATACCAATTGAGAGGGTTGTTCGGCCAATGGCTCCAGGAAACGGTTCATGGCGTCGACGGTGCGCGCCAATTGGTCGAGTTGCGTGAGCATATTGCGTTGAAAGTGGGCCAGCCGGTCGTCGGTGTTGTTGATCAACAAGTTACCCTGTTCGATCATGCTCGCGGTGCCGGCGACGGTTTGGCGAAAGTCCGCGACAGCTTCTTTGATGCCGGCTTTGTTCTCCGAGACCACTTGATTGAAGTCATCGAGCGTCGTGTTGGCGCGCGCCACGGTGTCGGCGGCATTTTGAGCCATTTCCCGGAAGGATTCGGACGCCTCTTTGAAAGAGGTCAACATGGCGTTCCAGATTTGCGGGTCCAGGGCGTTTTCAGCGTTGTTCAAAGCGGCGCGGGCATCTTTGGAGATGTCACGGATGCCGGCGTGGTCCACGGCCTGCCGGATGCTGCCCAATGTGTCCTTGATTTGATTGGATATGCCCTGAACATCGATGGCAACGATGTTTGCCAGGGCTTTTTCGAGATCGTCGAAGATCACTTTGATGTTGGAGTGGCGGGTGGCGATGACCGGATACTTGGCCGGAAAATCAATTTTAGGGGAGACATCCGGCATGTCGGCTGTTTTGCGTTCGATTTCAACGAACATGATGCCGGTGATGCCCACCGACTTGAGTTGGGCGACCATGTCATTTTGTAGCTGCTCGTTGCTCAGGTCCGACTCGATGTTCAACACCACCTGGATCAGGTTGATGTCCGGGGCCACTCCGATGCTCTCGACCCGGCCGATGGACACGCCGCGGTATTTCACCGGCGAGTCCTTGCCCAACCCCTGGACCGACTCATCGAAATAGGCCACCATGCGGCGACCCTGCTCCAGGTAGTTGGACATGCCCAGCCAGATTACCACCATTGTGATCACCACCAGGCCAAAGGCGACAAACAGGCCGACGGTAAATTTGGTTTTCAGTGAAGCCATGGGTTAATTCAGGACACTTGTTTCTGATTGACGGTTGAAAAATCGCCGCACTGCCGGGTTGTCGCTATGGTCGCGCAGTTGTTCGGGAGAGCCTTCGGCGATAATGCCCTTGGCGTCTTTGGCGAGCATGATGACGCGCTGGGCGACCCTGAAGACGCTGGCCAGCTCATGGGTCACGATAACCATGGTGGTTCCCAGGGTCCGGTTGATATCCAGGATCAGCTCGTCGATGCCGGCGGCAGTGACCGGATCGAGACCGGCGCCGGGTTCGTCCAGGAACAGGATCTTGGGGCTCAGGGCCATGGCCCTGGCCAGACCGGCCCGTTTTTTCATGCCGCCGCTGATTTCGTGCGGCATGTGATTTTCATAACCGCCCAGGTTGACCCGACACAGCCGCAGGCGGACCATTTCTTCGATTTGCGCCGCCGGCAGGCCGGTGTATTCGGCCAGGGGCAGGGCCACGTTTTCTGCGACCGTCATCGACCCGAACAGGGCCGCGCCCTGGAACAGGATACCGATTTTTTTGAGTATCTTTGCAAAGGCCGCGTCGCCGCAAGTGCAGATGTCGACGCCGTCGAGCAGTACTTTCCCGGCGTGGGGGGGATCCAGCCCCACGATGTGCCGCAGCAAGGTTGTCTTGCCGCAGCCGCTGCCGCCCAGGATCACGAAGATCTCGCCTTCGGCGACCTGGAAATTGATCTGGTCGAGAATGCGGTCACTGCCGTACTGGGCGATTAGATCTTTAACTTGGATGATGGGCCGATTTGCCATACACGACCTGATTGCCGGAACTTGATCTAGTATCGGTATAACCGATCAGGATATAAAGATATTTTTCATGATTACCAGTACGTCCGGATAACTGCGAAAATGGAGTCGAACAGAATTATCAGAAAAATGCTGGTCACCACCGCCGAGGTGGCGGCATTGCCGACGCTCGATGCGCCGCCACGGGCCTGGAAGCCGCGCAGACACCCGACCCAGGCGATGATCACCGCAAACACCGCGCTTTTGGACAGTCCCCACAACACTTCGAACAGCGTGAGGCTTTCAAGGGTTTTGCTCATGTAGGTCGTCGCGGTCAGGTCCAGCATGAACACCCCCACCACCAATCCGCCGAAGATGGCAAACAGATCGGCAATCAGGGTCAGGATCGGCACCACGATAAGAGCGGCCACGATCCGGGGAATCGCCAGAAACAGGGTGGGGTTGAAGCCCATGCTGAACAGGGCGTCGACCTCCTCGTTGATTTTCATGGTGCCGATTTCCGCGGCAAACGCGCTGCCGGAACGGCCGGACACGACTATGGCGGTCATGATGGGCCCCAATTCCGACACCATGCTCAGGGCCACCAGCGAGGCCACGTAGACATTGGCGCCGAACTGCCGCAACTGCACGGACGAGACAAACGCGATGATCAGGCCCATCAGAAAGCTGATCAGGGCGACAATCGGGATGGCGTCGACGCCGGTTTTTTCCATGTGGTCAAACGCGTCATCCTTGCGGAATGCGCGCGGATGCGCGAATACATGCAAAAAGCAAAGGATCACTGAACCCAGAAAGGAGATCATGTAACGCAAATGGTCGGCGTTGCGAATGGTGGCATCGCCCAGACGGATCAGGAGATTGTGGCGTTTGCGCCGTTGCGGCAGCTCGCAGCCGGGCAAGCCTTCAAAATCGGCCAGCTTCAGGATGGCCCGGATTTTGGGGGATGCTTTGGTCAGGGTGATCTGCCGGTTGGATGTTGTGAAGAGATCCTTCAGGTTGTTCAGCAAAAGAGCGCCGAAATCGTCCAGGTAGTCAACCTGCTCCAAATCGACGGTAAGGTGGGTCTGCTTTTTCAAACGGCGGTCGGCATGCAGCTTTTTGAACAAACGGCCGGTGTTGTCGACGTCCAGATGGCCGCTGAGCACCAGGACGGCTTTGCCCGCCCCTTGGGGTTGAAGGTTGTAGGTGCATGCCGTTTGTGAGTTTGAAATCATACCTGCTTTCACAAGTAGTTCATTTTGGTGGGCACGGCCCACCCTACAGTCTGGTGCTGGCAGGCAGGGTGGGCCGTGCGCACGTGGACCATTTCCAAATGCGGTCGCCCTGGATGTTGTTGGTGATTCGGTTGCGTTACTCAGGCCGACATGGTATGAGCCGCGTTAAAAAATACGCGGGGCCGAATACCGGCTTTTGTGTTGAATTGAGAATGAAGAATTGAGCATTAAAAAATAAGGTCTGCGTTCATTTTATAACGACATTCATCCACAATTCTTAATTTTTAGTTCGTAATTCTTAATTTACATGATCAGCCACCGCGCGTGCAGGAAACGCATCGCACGAGGCTGGCGTGGATCCGATCAAGCGTGGAACAGGAGTCGGCACATTTCGGGAATTGCTTGGCGTGGTTTTCACATTTTTTACATGGGCTTTTGACGAGGTAGCCGACTTCAAAATCGTATTTGTGTTTGAATTGATATTTACGCGTATCGTATTGCACGGGTGTTGTTCCTGGTTGCGGCCGGATGCGATTCGGGTATAAATACGTCGTTCTGCCAGCCTTGGTCGTTGATGGTAAGGGCTCTTGTCAATCACTTAATAATGGTTAGCATAACCACTTGACGTTCACAAGCAAAACTCAATCAATGTTATCAACCCAAAACTGTAGAGCGGCGTCCCGCCGCGATCTGCATCGGTTATTACGTTTTTAATCGGAGCGGGACGCCGCTCCTGCAATGGCATTGAGTTTTTAATTACGATTCAAAAGGGGAGAAGAGATGGAGCTACACCGGAGGTTAGCGCGTCGCGCATTGGCCCGCATTGTTTTTTTCAATATGTTGACCGCCGGCTTGGCCGGTGGTGCCTGTTTTTTCGCGTTGGCTTTTTTAGGGGAGCAAACGGCCGGCTTAAGCGCTTACCATGACACGTTTGCCGAGGTAAAAGCGATCAAGGAGTCGGTCGCGATGATGCAAGGTCAATTCTGGCGGCTGGTCGTGCCGGTCATTGTCGCGTCATTTCTCCTTCTGGGGCTGATTCAATGGGCCTTTGCCAGGGGCGGTTTCAAGAAACTGGCGACATCCGCCAAGCCTTCCACAAAAAAATCCGGGAAACCCAAAGCCACCCCCAAACCACAACCCGCCGAGAATCGCGCTGAACGCAAGAACATCGAGCGCCGCACGTTTTTACATCTTTTGGCAGTGTTGCAGCGCGAGGGCCGAATGATCGATTTTTTTACCGAAGATCTTGACGCTTATGAAGATGCACAGATCGGCGCGGCGGTTCGCAGTATTCAGCAGAGTTGCCGCAAAACCCTCAAGAAATACATTAACCCCGTGGCGGTGGTCGCGGAGCAGGAGGGGGAGACGATTTCGATTCCCAAGGGCTTTGATCCGAACGCGGTCCGCTTGACCGGCAAGGTCACTGGTGAGCCGCCCTTTGAGGGGATTGTGCGCCATTGCGGCTGGAAAGCCCGCAAATTTGAACTGCCGCGTCTGACCGCGACGGACGATCCGAGCATTATTGCCCCGGCCGAGATCGAAGTAAAATAATCAAATTTAAATGGGGGGAAATTTGGAACTACAGGACAAGCACTACATCATCGGCATCGACCTGGGTACCACGAACTCGGCCCTGGCGTATGTCGATTTGAAAGCCGAAACGCAGCCGCCAAAAATCAAACTGTTCAAGATTCCCCAACTCACCGGGCCGGGCGAATTTGCGCGCCGCTCGGTCCTGCCTTCCTTTCTCTACATTCCGGGCACCTACGACATGACCCGGGAAGCATTCGCGCATCCGTGGCCCAAGTCCGAAGACTATTTTGCCGGCGTCCTGGCCCGCGATCAGGGCGCCAAGGTGCCCGACCGTCTGGTGGCGTCGGCGAAAAGCTGGCTGTGTCATCCCAACGTCGATCATCTCGCCCGGCTGTTACCCTGGGGGAGCGACGACGAGGTCTACAAGGTGTCGCCGGTCCAGGCCACGGCCGCTTACCTGGAGCATATCAAGAAGGCCTGGAACGGTCTCCAGAAAGATGAGGATGGGCAGTTTTTGGAAAATCAGATCGTCATCATCACGGTACCGGCGTCGTTCGACGAGGTGGCCCGCGATCTGACTCTGAAGGCGGCCAATCTGGCCGGTTTGACGGATGTCATTTTACTGGAAGAGCCGCTGGCGGCGTTTTACAGTTGGCTGATCAAGCATGAAAAGAACTGGAGCGATTTTGTCCAACCGAACGAATTGATTTTGATTTGTGATGTGGGCGGCGGCACCACCGACTTTACCTTGATCTCCCTGCAGGCGGTGGCCGGCGGCAGCCCGCGTTTTGAACGGATCGCGGTGGGCAATCATCTGATTCTCGGAGGAGACAATATCGACATTGCCCTGGCGCGTCACGTCGAAGCAGGACTTAACCGCCGACAACCTTTGGGGCCTAATCGCTGGAAAGCCCTTTGCCATCAGTGTCGTCAGGCCAAGGAAGTCATTCTGGACGGTCAGGCCGATACCCATAAGATAACCCTGGTCGGTGAAGGCAGTAAATTGATCGCCGGCACCATCTCCGCGGATCTGGATCGCGCCGCCGTGGAACGGATTGTGACGGAGCAGTTTTTTCCGCTGGTTGCACCGGATGCGCCGCCGCTGCAAAGCGAACCGGGCGACACGGCCCAGGGCGGTTTACCTTACGAAGCCCAATCCGCCGTGACGCAGCATATCGGCCGGTTTCTGGAACAGCACCGCCAGGACGTGCAAACCTTTTTGAACCGCGATGAACCGCAGCCGGATTTCATTTTGTTCAACGGCGGATCGCTGAAATCAGATCTTGTGCAGGAAAATATCCGTGCATCGATACGTAAATGGTTCGGGCAGCCTGATGCGCAAATGCCCCGCATCCTGCCGAATCCCGAACCGGATCTGGCGGTTGCCTTGGGTGCGGCCTACTATGGTCTGGTGAAAACCGGCCGGGGGGTGCGGGTCGGCAGCGGCAGCCCGCGGTCGTATTATTTGGGCATCGAACAGGACCAAGGCCGGGACGAAGCCCGGGCGATTTGTCTGGTGGAACGGGGGCTGGATGAGGGGACGTCAATTGAATTGGAAGAAAGGGATTTTGAAGTCCTGACCAATCAGCCGGTCAGTTTCCAGCTTTTCAGCTCCAGTTTCCGGACCGGGGACCGCAGCGGAGATGTTGTGGCCGTGGATGACACCTTCAGCAGCCTGCCGCCGATTCAAACGGTGGTACAATTCGGCCGGAAGGGGACGCAAAGCCGGTTGCCGGTGCACGTTGAAGCCCAATACACCGAAATGGGGACGCTGGGATTATGGTGTCGTTCATTGGCCAGCACCCACCGCTGGCAGTTGCAGTTTCAATTGCGCAAAATGCCGGCGGCCGGCGCACCGGTGATGGAACAGGCGGTGTTTGACGATGCCGTCCTGGACGCGGTCAAACGGACCGTTCACAAGGCATTCGATTCGCTCGACAAAGATGACCTGACCGGGTTGACCAAAACCATTGCGCGGCAAGTGGAGATGCCCAAGGAAAAATGGCCCCTGGGGTTTGTGCGCCAACTGGCCGATCTGCTGATCGAGCTGCGCGCGGTGCGCAAACGCTCGGCCCTGCACGAAAGCCGCTGGATGAATTTAACCGGCTATTGCATGCGGCCCGGCTTCGGCGACGGCTTTGACGCCCAACGGTTGCGGCAAATCTGGAAATTGCACGCCCAGGGCCCGGTGCATGCCAAGCAGGCCCAGGTGCGCAGTGAATGGTGGACCCTCTGGCGGCGGCTGGCCGGCGGGCTGAACCCCGGCCAGCAGCGTCAGTTTTCGCAGGAGGCCGGTTTGCTGCTGCAACCGAAAAAGGGCGATAAAGCCAAACTTCCGGCGCAGGAACAACTGGAAATCTGGATGGCCCTGGCCAACATGGAGCGGCTCTATGTCAAGGACAAAATCCGCTGGGGCCGCTATTTTCTGCAACAGATCAAACCGAAAAAATGCAAGCCCCAGCAACTCTTGTCGCTGGCCCGCCTGGGAGCACGGGAGTTGCTTTACGGTCCCGTGGACCGGGTGATTGGGCCGGATGAAGCCCAAAAGTGGCTGGATACCCTCATGACTGCGGGTTGGCGCAATCCCAAGCCGGTCGGCCTGGCCCTGGCCCAGTTGGCGCGCAAAACCGGCGACCGTATCCGTGACGTCGATCCGGCTACGGCCGAAAAAGCGCTGGCGTGGTTGCAAGGCAACGATCTGGAAGCGCCGTACGGCAAATTCATCACCGAGGTCATTCAGGTTGAAAGGCAGGAAGAAGACGCCCGTTTCGGCGAAGCGCTGCCCAGCGGGATTGTGTTGAAATCTGAAACTTGAAGTTCGATGAAAAGAACCGGTGAGTTTCGCGCAGAGGCGCAGAGTTCGCTGAGGGCGTAAAAAAATAAAAACTCTCTGCGAGTTCTGCGCCTTTGCGCGAGCCCCAAGTATCCAGATTTACCCCGAGTTTCAAGTTTCAAATTTCCAGTTTCAAGTTTCCAGGAAACAGCGGTACCGGTGCATGCGGGCCAAAGCTTTGACGGCGCGTTCGGGGGTTTCGTAAAAGATGCCTTTGTATTTGCGATCCTCGATGCGGTAGACCGTCTGGGAATGTGCGTCGGTGAGCAGGCTGACGCCGATGACCGGCTTTTCGTAGGTTTCCATTAGTTCGGTTAGCTGCTCGATCCATTGTTGTTCATGCGACGCCAAAAACGCATTGGCCTTGTCGAGAAATTCGCGGGTGTACGTCGGGTCGGCCTGGGCCACCGATTCGGTGAGGCGCTCCAGCAGGATGCGCCGTCCCAGAATGCCCAAGTTGATCACCGCGTCGCATTGGTCCCACTGCAGCAAGTTTTCGAGCACGGTCAGCGGGATGGCCGGATCGAACTCGCCCACAATGTCGATGGGATTGGCCCGGCTCCAGTACGGCGGCAGGATTTTATCGATGGTTGTGACGATATTGTCCGCCAGCAGCGGCACATCCAGGCCGTACCGGGCGCACAGGTCCGCCGTGACCACCCCCCAGCCGCCGCCAAGGGTCATGATCGCGATCCGGTTGCCGGCGGGCAGCGGCAGGGATGAAAAGGCGGCCGACAAATCCAACAGATCCATGGGTTGTTCAACCTTGATGATGCCGGCTTGACGGCAGACCGCCTCGAAAACCGCGGTATCGGTGCTCATGGCGCCGGTATGACTGGCCGCGGCACGGTTGCCGGGCGTGCTTTGCCCGCCTTTGAGCAGGATGATCGGTTTTTGGGCGCTGACCCGGCGCGCGCTTTCATAGAAGCGGCGCCCGTTTTTCACACTCTCCACGTAAAGCATGACGGTGCGGGTTTGGGTATCGACTTCAAAGGCTTCCAGGTAATCCTCGATGGTGATCATGGCTTCGTTGCCGCTGCCGGCAAAGGCGCGGATGCCGATCCCCTGTTGTTCGGCAAACGCCAGTAGCTGCGTTCCCATGTTGCCGGATTGGGCCACCATGGCGGTGGAGCCGGCCAGGGGACGTACGTGGCTGCCGGTACAGTAAAGCTGCCGGTGCGGGTTGCAGATCCCCATGGTATTCGGCCCTAGGATTAGGAGTTGCTTTTGGCGGGCCAGCGCTATCAGCCGCTGTTCAAGTTTTTTGCCGGCCTCGCCGGTTTCACCAAAGCCTGAGCTGATCAGGACCATGTAGCGGATTTTTTTGGCGGCCAGGTGGGGGATCAGGTCCGTTACCCCTTGAGCCGGGACGGTGACCACCGCAAGATCGATGGTGTCGTCGATGTCGTTGACCGATTTATAAACCTTGCGCCCGGCAATGGTCCCCCCTTTGGGGTTCACCAGATAGATCGGTCCCGCAAACCCGCTGCCGGCGGTAATGGTGAACAGCATGTGACCCCATTTGCCGAATTGGCCCGAGGCGCCGACAAAAGCGATGGACCGCGGATGGAAGAGGGCGCCCAGCGCGTTTATATCGACCGAGGGCGTCGCCGAAGTCTCACCGGCAGCAGGGGGATTCCGGACAACCAGCGCGTCGACGGCGACAACCTCGCCGGTCGGACGAACGATGAGCGGGTTGATGTCGATTTCAGCCACATCCGGTTGGGTTTCAGCGATGTGGGCCAGTTGCCGCAGGATGTCGACCAGCGCTGTACGCCTGACAGGGGGCTCGCCGCGAAAGGCGTCCAATAGTTTTTGCGCCCGGATTTCGGCGAGCATGTTTTCAGCGTCTTTCCTGGTCAGTGGGGCCAACCGAAAGGTGACGTCGGCCAGTGCTTCGGTCAGGGTGCCGCCCAGACCAAACATGATCACCGGGCCGAACTGGGGATCGCGGAACATTCCGGCAACAAACTCCCGTTGACCGGTCAAATGCGGTTGAATCAGATAATTTTCCAATGCATTGCCGGCATCGGTTTGCAAGGCGTCGCAGGCCGTTTCGACGGCGGTTGCGTCGGGCAGGTTCAGATGCACCAGGCCACGCTCGGTTTTATGCAGCAGGGTTGCGCCGTTGGCTTTCAGGGCAACGGGAAAACCGATTTTCCGGGCCGCGGCGACTGCGCCGGTTTTGGTTGGGGCTGTGATTTCGCGAATCACCGGAATACCGAAACTATCCAGCAAGGCTTTGGAAGCTGCTTCCGACAAAGCGCCTCGGGGTGGGGTGGGCGTGGAGGGCATACTCTTCTGAACTCCTCTTTGTTCGTTTTTTAAATCGTTATCATTCAATTGAGTTGGCCTTCGGGGTCACGCCAGAACTAACAAATCCTTTTTCCGATAGCAAGTATTGCGGATGGCAGGGTAACCGCATTTGGAAATTTAGAGCGCAAATCCAGTTAAAACAGCCCTACCCGGCGACACTATCAGCGGGTAGGGTGGGCCATGCCCACCAACTGTTGATAATGAATTTAAAAAAATCAGCCGAACAGCCGATCTACCTCATAGCCTGTTTTTCAGGACAACTGTCGAGGTGCGCCCATTGTTAAACCGATGCTTGAAGAAACCCTGACACGACATAAAAAACGATTCCAACAGTACAATTCCTTTCGTAAGGCGGTGTTTCGCCAATTGACGCCCAAGGAAAGCGATGTTGTGCTGCATCTGGTGCCATGGTTGTTGAGCGTCAATCATCCCCTTTGCCCGGGTTTCATCCCCGACCTTAAAAAACCATTCAAGATTTACGGCATTGAAAACCAGCCCGAAATCGCCAAGCGCGAGCCGGAATTCAAGCGGCGTTTCAAGATCATCGACCCCAGTCCGTTGCTGGCTTTGACCGCCCGTTTTTACATGATCCAGGGTCTGTATACCATTGGCAGTGTGGGGACGGTCAGCCAGACGCCTTTGTCTGATTGCGATATTTGGGTTTGTTACGACCAGCAGGACATCGATCAGGTCGGGTTGCTGCAATTGAATCAGAAAATCAACCTGGTGAAAGACTGGCTCGACTTGAATCTGCGCATGCCGATCTATTTTTTCCTGTCGAGTATCGATGATATCAAAAAAAATCATTTCGGCAACATGGACAGCGAAAGCAGCGGCAGCACCCAGCGTAATATTCTCAAGGAGGAATTTTACCGCACCAGCGTGCTTATCTGCGGCAAGGTGCCGCTGTGGTGGATAGCGTGTGACGACGGCGGGCTGGAATGCTATGAGCCCGCGTTGACGGCCATCGCCAAGCAGCAATTCGACGGGCGGGACATTATCGACATGGGCAGTATTCAAGAGGTGCCACGCTATGAGTATTTCGGCAGTGCCCTCTGGCAATTGCACAAATCGCTTACCTTTCCCTTGAAGTCGATTTTCAAAATGATTTTGCTGAAGATGCTGCTGCAAACCGCACCCCAACGGCTTATTTGCGATCGGCTGCGTGAGATGGTGCTGGTGCGGTCGAACGGCCGCGGTTTTCCCGATCCCGCGGTATTTACGATTCACAGTCTGTTTGCCTACTATGCCGGCCGGGGTGATACGGAAACGCTGAAATTTCTCAACGAGTGTTTTTATTTGCGGTGCAACAGCAAATCGAACCAACGCCAAACCATTATTAAAAACAAACTGTTTGCGCCGTTGTTAAAAAAATACGCCATTGACGCGCGCACCAAGCGTTATTTGGATCGATACGCCCAATGGGATTTTGGTGCACAAATTTCATTGGGGCACCGGCTGATTGAATTGTTGAGTCAAAGTTACGGCGACATCGCCGCGACCCATTGCGAAGAGGTTAGCGAGATCGACCAGCAGGAGGTCTCAATTTTGGGCCGCAAAATCGCCGCATGTTACAAACAGAGGCTGGACAAAATCCCGGTACTGCCCAAACCGTCGGGTGAGTTGAATCTGTCGGACCTGACGTTCAGTTTACAGGATCGCACCTGGTTTGTTTTCGTGGGTACAGATCGCAAAACACCGCTGGTATCCCACAACAATATCATGTTTTGCATCGCCTTTATTGTTTGGAACAATCTTTTGGAGCCGGCCCGAATTCGCATGGCCCCCAATTCCTCCAGCGTCACGCTGCAGGAGATTATCAATCTGGGCCTGAAAATGCGCGACTTTTTCGGGGTATACGATATTTCCGCCATCGAGTTTACGCATTTTCTCAAGGAAGAGCATCCGACCAAGGTCCTGGTGTCGGTCAGTTTTGAAAAATCGACCTGGGAAAAGGATATCAACGACTTTGGCGTAATTTATAAGAACAATTGGGGAGAAGGGTACGTAAAGCGGTTTAGCTCGCCGTATAAACTCGAATCCTTTTTGCGAAAATACAAGGTCGGCGGCCAACAGTTCGAGACGTCCTACTACTTGCAACGCAATTGCATGTCCTACGAAAAAATCATCGAGCGGACCAAACGGATCATCCAGGTGGGGCAGGGACGGCCGGTGCCGAATCCGGCGCAACCGCCGGCCGAGTTGCAAGAGGATCTGGATGTACTTGTTGAACGCCGGGTGCGTCGCCTGAAAAACTATATTTCCCGCATGCCCAGTTTGTCCACCACGGCGACCAAGGTGATCGAGATTTGTAATCGTCCGACCACTTCGCCCAACGATCTGAACCGGGTGATTTCCCTCGATCCGATTTTGACCGGTCATGTGCTGCGTCTGGTCAATTCGGCGTACCACTATTTGTTCAATCGGGTCACGTCGTTGACGCGCGCCATCATTATGCTGGGGATCAACACGGTTAAAAACCTGGCCTTGAGTAAAGCCATCTTTGAAATTATCGGCGAGAAAGAATATTTCCGCGCGTTGAAAATGGATATTTTCTGGACCCATTCGATCACCGTGGGCGTGACCGCCAAATCGATCGCCGCCATCAAAGGCATCCCTCTGGCCGAGCTGGAAGAATACTTTGTGGCCGGCCTGCTGCACGATTTGGGCAAGATTCCGTTAAACAACCGCTTTCCCGATGAATACTCGCAAGCCCTGGAGTCGCGGGCAATCGACGACGGTCCCATGCACCGGGCCGAAAACTTGATCTTTGGCATTGATCACTGTATGGTGGGCAAGTTGATCGCCGAAAAGTGGCAACTTAACGAAACCATGATGGATTCCCTCGGCTGTCACCATGATTGGCGACAGGCGGGCGAAGAGAACCAGAAACTGGTTTCGATTGTTGCCCTGGCCGATGCTTACGCCAATAGTTTCGAAAACGGTAACGCGAATACCGATCCACCTGAAAATCCCATCATGAACCGGTTACTTGATGATGTCGATATCGAATGGTCCGCCCTGCTCGAACTGCGAGGCAGTGTTGAGAAAGAAATTGAAAACGCGAAGGCATTCCTGAACAAAACCAAAAAGCGCTAAACGAATACTTCAATTCTGGTATTGCCTGGTGAAAGGCCGGTAAAGATATGATCGTCAAATTCTGGGGTGTGCGAGGCTCGATTCCCTGTCCGGGGCCACAAACGGTTAAATACGGCGGCAACACGGCCTGCATTGAATTGCGGTTTCCGGATATCGATCGGTTCGTGATCATCGATGCCGGTTCGGGAATCCGCGAATTGAGCAATCAAATCATGCGCGAAGCCAAAACCAGGGGGCCGATCCGGACCGAACTTTTTTTGACCCACACGCACTGGGACCACATCATGGGGTTCCCCTTTTTCACCCCTATATTTACCGAGGACGCCCGTATCAAAATTTACGGGCCGGTGGCTATCGACGATAACAGTTTGGAGGAAATTCTGGGCGGCCTGCTGACCTATCGTTATTTTCCGATTCGCCAAAAGGAGCTGACGTCCCATATCGACTACATCGATCTGCAGGAAGGCCGTTACGATCTGGGCGACGGTTTGCATTTATCGGCCAAATACCTGAATCATCCGATCCTGTGCCTCGGCTATCGTTTTTCCTACAAGGGTAAAGTCGTGACAACGGTTTATGACACCGAGCCGTTTCGCAATCTGTTCTGCACTGATCCCACCGATCCTTCCTACGACGCGGCCATGGCCCAGGAAGGCGCCGAGGTGGCGGCCGAGGAAAACCAGCGGGTTGAGCGGTTTTTTGCCGACTCGGATCTGATTATCCACGATGTTCAATATACCCAGGCCGAGTACGACAATTCGCGAATCGGTTGGGGCCACAGCAGTATCGACCACGCCATTGCCGCCGGTAAACGTTCCAATGTCAAACGGCTGGCCTTGTTTCACCATGAGCCTGAACGACCGGACGCGGAGATCGACCAATTGGCCGCGATCCATTGCAGGGCCGGCGACCAGGACGACATGGAAGTCTTTTTTGCCCGCGAAGGGATGGAAATAGAAATATAGTTGCCGAGATGATGAGCCCTCACAACGTGTCAGTCAAGTGAACCTCTTCGGCTTTTTCGTAAATCGAAATCAGACCGTTTGAAATCCGGATCGGTTTGGAGTATAGATTGCGCTTTTCAATTAACTAACGGCGCAAATCAAGGGTAAGGACTTGCATGATTGATCTAAAAGGATTTCAAAAACGGTTTTTGCGGGCCGCGGCCCATCAGTTGAAACCGGTTGTGTTGGTCGGACAAAAAGGGCTGACCGGGGCGGTTTTGGCGAGTATCGAAGAGGCCCTGAATCGACATGAGCTGATCAAAATCAAATTTATCGAAATAAAGGACAAGGCGATCAAGAACGATCTGTTGCATCAGATTGTTGAACAAAAGTGTTGCGCCGAAGTAGGCACGGTGGGGCATGTGGCGATTCTGTATCGTCGCCAGAAAGATCCCCGGAAAAGAAAAATCGCCTTACCAACCAGGGCCTGAGGATGAGCCCTCTTTTTTTAGGCGGGACAATTGCATTTGGAAATTATCCTGGAAGGTCATTGTCGTTTTGATTCGGGACCCCGGCTTTCGCCGGGGTGACACTTTTCTGGCTTTTATTTCGAACTACCGAATCAGCCGTACTTACGATCAGGGGCTGTCGGGCCAAAATGACCTGAATCCGGGCGCCAAAGCGTCCATTTCCGGATAGACACGAGATCGTTTATTGCCATGGCTTTTTTAATGTCCTTTCTTTACGACCGAATGGGATTATGTTAAAGGAATACGATTTTTTGCGCGAATCCTGAGACGTGAAAGGATAGTGAAAATCAAGATTTATGAATTAAGATTTAAACATTGCGGATGGCGCGCGTTTATATGCTGGTGTCCATCCGGAAATAGTAGGTTTTGGTTCCCGGCAAGGCCCGAGCATTTTTAAAACCGCAGGCATAGCGAGCTATGTCGAGGATTTAAAAAATGCGAGAACGTCGCCGGGGACCAAAAGATGCTATTTCCGGATGGGCACATGCTGACAGCATACCTTGTTTCTTAATCATTATTGCAAATTGGCGAGAACGCCGCCGGGGACCAAAAGATGCTATTAACCCGGCAATGAAATACCTTTAAAAGTGTGATTCCGGCGAGCGCCGGAATCAAGCGTCAATCCTGGATGCCGGATCAAGTCCGGCATGACGAAGGCTTACATATTTAGTCGCCGGTTTAATATTTCCGGATGGACACTAATTCACCAAAGGACCACGATGCGGATTGGACAAGGCTATGATGTACACCAGCTTGTCGAGGGACGGCAACTGATCCTCGGTGGCGTGCCCATCGCGTTTGAAAAGGGGTTGCTGGGCCACTCGGATGCCGATGTTCTGGTGCACGCGGTGTGTGACGCGTTGCTGGGGGCGGCCGGTCTGAACGATATCGGTCATCACTTCCCTGATTCCGATGCGCGCTACAAAGGGATCAGCAGCCTGAAATTGCTCCAATCCGTTTGCACGTTGCTGGCTGAAAACGCGTATCGCATCGTCAATATCGACGCCACTGTGTTCGCCCAGGCGCCCAGACTGGCCCCCTACCGCGAACAGATGCGCGATCAATTGGCTGCCGCCATGCACCTGGCGTGCGGCCGGATCAACATCAAGGCGACCACCACCGAAGGCCTGGGCCCTTTTGGCCGGGGCGAGGGGATCGGCGCCATGTGCATCGCCCTGCTTCGATCGCTGTAAGGCTACCGCGGATTACCGGATTTAGTGTGTATGGAAAGGGAAATGGAAAATGCCTATTCGTGTCTATAATACGTTGCAGAAGAAAAAAGAAACATTCGAACCCATCACAAGCGGTAAAGTCCGCATCTATGTCTGTGGTCCCACGGTTTACGACTCCTGTCATATCGGCCATGCCCGCAGCGTGGTTGTTTTCGACGTCATCACCCGCTACTTCGAGGCCCAGGGCTACGACGTCACCTATGTTCGCAATTTTACCGATATCGACGACAAGATCATCAACCGCGCCCGGGAACTGAATATCGAAACCACCGCCCTGGCTGAAAAATACATCGATGAGTTTTACACCGACATGGACGCCCTGAACGTAAAGCGCGCCACCATCGAACCCAAGGCGACCGAGCATATCGACCAGATCATCGGCATCGTGGAAAAACTGATCGCTCAAAACAACGCCTACGAAGTCGACGGGGATGTCTACTTTGCCGTGGAAAGTTTTGCCGACTACGGCAGACTGTCCGGCCGCCGCCTGGAAGACATGGAGGCCGGTGCGCGGATCGATGTTGACAAGCGCAAAAAAAATCCCTTTGATTTTGCCTTGTGGAAAAAAGCCAAACCGGGCGAACCATTCTGGGAAAGCCCCTGGGGACAGGGCCGGCCGGGGTGGCACATCGAATGTTCCGCCATGAGCTCGAACTATCTGGGGCAGACTTTTGACATTCACGGCGGCGGCAAGGACCTGATTTTTCCGCACCATGAAAATGAAATCGCCCAGTCCGAAGCGGCTTCCGGCCATCCGTTTGCCAAGTACTGGCTGCATAACGGATTCGTCAATATCGACCAGGAGAAAATGTCCAAGTCCCTGGGTAATTTTTTAATGATCAAGGATGTGCTGCAATCCTATCATCCCGAAGCCGTACGGCTGTTTTTACTTTCCAATCACTACCGCAGTCCCATCGATTACTCCACCCGGGCCATCACCGAGGCGGAGGCCGGGCTCGACAAATTGTACGCCGCCTTGCAACGTGCCGCCGAGGTTGCGCAGTTGCCCGCCGAGAGCGACGTGCCGCCGGGCGATACCTGGGCCCGCTTTTGCGAAGCGATGAATGACGACTTCAACACGGCGCGCGGTATCGGTGTGCTGTTCGAAGCGGTGCGCGAAATGAACCGTATGCTGGACATGGCCGCCAAAACCGGCAAGGCCATCCGGGACGCGGATAAACACCGGCTGGCGGTTATCCGCGCCGACTTGAAAAACGCCGGGTCGGTTCTGGGCATTTTCAATCTGGAACCGGCCGATTACTTCGGCCGGAAACAGGATGACGCCCTGAAGCGACAGCAGATCGATCCGGCCCAAATCGATCAGCTCGTCGAACAGCGCACAGCAGCCCGCAACGCCAAGGACTGGGACACCGCCGACCGGATCCGCAAGCAGTTGGACGAGATGAACGTGGTCATCGAAGACCGGCCGGACGGGACGGTGTGGAAAATACTGTCATAAACGCGTGCCAATCCGAGATAGAGAAGCATCATGCCGCCATTTACGATCGTTTCCGATTTCGAGCCCCGAGGGGATCAGCCCAAAGCCATTGCAACCCTGAGCCGCAACATTGAAAACGGCGCCCAGGACCAGGTTTTGCTCGGTGTCACCGGGTCCGGCAAGACCTTTTCGGTGGCCAATGTGATTGCCACGGTGCAGCGGCCGACGCTGGTGCTGGCGCCGAACAAAACCCTGGCCGCGCAATTGTACAACGAATTTAAAATGCTTTTCCCGCACAATGCGGTCGAGTATTTTGTCAGTTACTACGATTACTATCAACCTGAAGCCTACATCCCGACCAGCGACACCTACATTCAAAAAGACTCCTCGATCAACGACATGATCGATAAACTGCGGCATTCGGCCACCCGTTCGGTCCTGTCACGCCGGGATGTCCTGGTGGTCGCCAGCGTGTCTTGTATTTTTGGCCTGGGCGCGCCCGAAGACTACCTGGCCATGCGCATCGACCTGCAGAACGACGAAGAGCTGTCGCGCGAAACCCTGTTGCACAAACTGGTGGAGATGCAGTACGAGCGCAACGACTTCGATTTTCATCGCGGCGTGTTCAGGGTTCGCGGCGACCGGGTGGAGATATTCCCGGCCTACGAGGAAGAGCAGGCCCTGCGCATCGATTTTTTTGGCGATCAAATCGAGGGGATTGCCGAAATCGATCCCCTCAAAGGGGATGTGTTGCAGCGCCTGGATGGCGTGACGCTGTTTCCGGCCAGCCACTACGTGATGCAGAAGCCGACCCTGAAACGGGCGGTCGGAACCGTCAAAAGCGAACTGAAGCAGCGCGTAGCATTGTTCCGCGATCAAAACAAATTGATCGAAGCGCAAAGAATCGAGGAACGGACCAACTTTGATCTGGAAATGATGCTCGAAATCGGCTACTGCAACGGCATCGAAAACTACTCGCGCCACTTTACGGGCCGACGCCCCGGCCAGCCCCCCCCGACCCTGCTCGATTACTTCCCCGAAGACTTTCTGCTTTTTGTCGACGAAAGTCATATTGCCTTGCCGCAGCTCAGGGCCATGTACAAAGGCGACCGGTCCCGTAAAGCGACCCTGGTGGAATATGGCTTTCGTTTGCCGTCGGCCCTGGATAACCGTCCGCTGAAATTCGAAGAGGTGGTCGCCAAGATCAACCAGACGGTCTATGTCTCGGCCACGCCGGCCGACTACGAAATGGAAAAAGGGGGCGATCAACTGGTTGAACAGATTGTCCGCCCCACCGGTCTGCTCGACCCGGCCATTATCGTGCGCAGTGCGAAGAATCAGGTGGACGATCTGTATGACGAGATTGCCAAGCGGATAAAGCGCCGGGAACGGGTGCTGGTAACCACCCTCACCAAACGCATGGCGGAAGACCTGTCCGAGTATTACGCGGATCTCGGGGTTAAAATCCGGTACCTGCATTCGGACATCAGCACCCTTGAACGCATGGATATCATCAGGGACCTGCGCATCGGGCTTTTTGACGTGCTGGTGGGTATCAACCTGCTGCGCGAGGGCCTCGACATCCCCGAGGTTTCCCTGGTGGCGGTTATGGACGCCGACAAGGAGGGCTTTTTGCGGTCGACCCGTTCGCTGATCCAGACCTGCGGCCGCGCGGCCCGCAACGCCAACGGCCTGGTGATTTTATACGGCGACAACATCACCGGATCGATGCAAAAGGCGGTGGACGAGACCGTGAGACGCCGCAAGATCCAACAGGACTACAACATTGAGCACAAGATCGAGCCGGCAACCATCGAAAAAGAGATTACATCGGTTTTCGAAGACTTGACCTCCCAGGAAGAAACCTCGCTCAAAGTGGCCGAGGAGCCCACGTCCTACGGCAACACCGATTCGTTGGATAAAATCATCGCCGGTCTGGAGAAAGAGATGACGGCCGCCGCCAAGGCGCTTGAGTTTGAAAAAGCGGCTGAGCTGCGCGACCGGATCAAGAAATTGCGGGAACTGGTGGTGTTTTGAGGTTTGAGGTTTGACGTTTGAAACTGGAAACTGGAAACTTGGAAAAGGGATTCCAGAGTGATTTTGATCGCTTCGCTATGAATTGAAATGCAACCGTTTACGGGGTAGACAATCCACGGACTTATGCTAACTAGTGTCCATCCGGAAATAGCATCTTTTGGCCCACGGCTGCGTTCTCGCATTGAACCAAAATCTACTATTTCCGGATGGACACTATGCTAACTATGTTTCCAATCAACGTCATTAACTTAAAACGGTGACCCAGGGCTTTTGCCTGGAGCCGACATCTGTAAGACGCCCTACCGTTGCGGCGAGCCGCCGGAACGGGCAATTTGCGCATATAGGGACATTTCCTGGATTCCCGCCTGCGCGGGAATCCAGGAGATATCGCAAAAATGCCTAGATGTCATTGTCGGGCTTCGACATGCAGTTTTGCTCACATTGTTGTTCATTTTTTCTTAGCTTGTGTCCATCCGGAAATGGTAGATTTTGGCTCAGGCCAAGGCCGCAGCGAGTTTGAAACCGCAGGCGTAGCCTTGCTACGTCGCAAGAACATGAATGGCTACGCCATTATTTCAAATTCGTGAGAACGCCGGCCTGGGCCAAAAGATGCCATTTCCGGATGGACACTAGCTTGACGGCTATGGGCTAAAAACCCTGCGCTACATCTCTTCGACTCATCGGATTGTTTAAGTTAATGACATTGAGTTTCCAATTTCAGTCATGGTGAATCAATCCAAAGTGGAACAGCAGGCCAAAGCGAAACAGCAGGCTCTGTACGATAAACTGGGCAGCGTGCCCGGTTCACCGGGTGTGTACCTGATGAAAGGGCAGGGCGGCGAGATTCTGTATGTGGGCAAGGCCCGTAATTTAAGAAAACGGCTCGCGTCATATTTCAAACCTCCGGAAGCCAACTCCGGATTGCATCAGCAGTCAATGAAAACGACGGTTTTGATCCGCAAGATCGTCGATTTTGAGGTGATCCTCACCGATAGTGAAAAAGAGGCCTTGATTCTGGAGTCCAATCTGATCAAGCGCCACCGGCCGCGCTACAATGTGGAGCTGAAGGACGACAAACGATATCCGGTCCTGCGGCTGAACATCAAGGATCCTTATCCCACCCTTACCATTGTGCGTAAAATCCAAAATGACGGGGCATTGTATTTTGGTCCGTATACGTCGGCCCAGGCTGTCAGGGAAACGCTGAAAATTATCAACAAGACGTTTCGCTTGCGCAAATGCCGCGCGCAGCATCCGAAAAAACGAACGCGGCCCTGCCTGCATTGCCAAATGGATGGATGTCTGGCGCCGTGTTGCCGGGATGTCGATCCGCGCAACTACCAGGATATCGTCAACGAGGTGGTTCAGTTCCTCAAGGGGCGCACACCGGATTTGATCGATGCGTTCAAGGCCCGCATGGAAGCTGCCGCTGAGGTGCAAAACTTCGAGCAGGCCGCGATCCTGCGCAACAAGATGTTTGCTTTGCAAAAAACGCTGGAAAAACAGGTGTTGGTGTCATCGGATTTTGTGGATCGGGATATCATCGGCGTTGCGTCGTTCGGTACGGCCAAGCTGGTGATGATTCTGTTTACGAGAGGGGGTAAGTTGATCGGCTCGCGCCAGTTTGCTTTTGAAGAGACCATTGCCGAGGATGCCGAACTGCTGCGGACTTTTATTTATCAATACTATGAAAAACAGCCTTTCATTCCCAAAGAGATTATTATCCCGCTCGCCCTGGCGGAAGAGAATTTGATTGAAGAGTGGCTGCGCGAAAAAAAAGGGGCCAAGGTGACGCTGACCGCCCCCCAACGCGGAGAGAAGGTGCGCATGCTGCAGATGGCGGTCAAAAACGCCGAGAACGCTCTAAAAGACTGGCTTGTGGACAAAACCGCCAACCGGGACCTTTTGGCACGGCTGCAACGCAAACTGAAACTGGCCCGGTTTCCCACACGTATCGAGTGTTTTGACAACTCCAATTTAGCGGGCGCCGAACCGGTGGCCGGCATGGTTGTTTTTGAAAACGGTCAACCCCGCAAGCAGGCGTATCGCAAGTATAAAATCAAACAGGTTGGAGAACAGAACGATTATGCGTACATGCAAGAAGTTTTAACCCGGCGGTTGGGCAAGGGCGATGAGAGTAAACCGTTGCCGGATCTGTTGATGGTTGACGGCGGTAAAGGACAACTGAATATTGCCTTGGCCGTGTTGGCGAACTTACGCCTTACAGATACGTTTGACGTCATCGGAATCGCCAAAAAGGATGACGCAAAAGGGGAGCTTCAGGATAAGATCTATCGGCCGGGACGCTCAAACCCGCTTATTCTGAATCGTGACCCGGATGTTTTGTTGTTGCTGCAGCGGATTCGAGATGAAGCCCACCGGTTTGCAATTACCTTCCAGCGCAGCCGGCGACGCAAACAATCGCTACGGTCATCGCTCGACACCATCGCCGGGATCGGCCCCAAACGCAAGGCGCTGTTGCTGAAACATTTTGGGAGTATCGCCAAAATTCGGCGGGCCACGGTGGATCAACTGAATCAGGTTGAAGGCATATCAAAGCAAATGGCCGAAACGATCCATATGTCAATCGCACGAAAATAGGGGACGCCAAAATAGCGTCCCCGTCGTGAACATGGTCTTTGTTACAGTTTTCGTTTAGAGTAAATCGGCGATCGCCGCTTTTTCATCCACAAGTTCCTTTTCGGTGACGCCCATGCGCTCACGGCTGAACGCGCTGATGTCCAATCCGCTGACCTCTTTCCATTCGCCGTTTTCACAAACAATCGGCAGGGCGTAGATAATGTCTTCGTCAATGCCGTAGCTGTTGCCGGCGCTATGGACCCCCATGCTGACCCATTGGCCGTTGCTGCCCAAGGCCCAATCGCGCATATGGGCAACGGCGGCGGCGGCGGCGGAAGCTGCGCTGGACGCTCCGCGCGCCTTGATTATGGCGGCGCCGCGCTGCTGAACAACGGGAATAAACTGGTCGACGTACCAGTCATTTTTAACCAGATCGACCGCGGGTTTACCGTCGACGGTGGCATGGCTGATATCGGGATACTGAGTGGCCGAATGATTGCCCCAGACCACCATTTTTTCGACCTTGGTGGTGTGGCTGTTGGTTTTCGCGGCCAGTTGCGACAAGGCGCGATTGTGGTCCAGGCGCATCATGGCGGTGATGTGACGCGGGTTTAGATCCGGGGCGTTTTTTAATGTGATGAGCGCGTTGGTATTGGCGGGATTGCCGACGACCAGCACCTTGACGTCGCGGCTGGCGTGCGTGTTAAGGGCCTTGCCCTGCACGGAGAAAATCTCGGCATTCGCCTTCAATAAATCGGAACGCTCCATGCCGGGACCGCGCGGGCGGGCGCCCACCAGCAAAGCGTAATCCGTATCCTTGAACGCCGTGGACGGGTCGTCGGTGGCGACAACGCCGGCCAATAGCGGGTGGGCACAATCATCCAACTCCATCACAACACCTTTCAACGCTTTCATGGCCGGCGGTATCTCCAGCAGTTGCAGGATAACCGGTTGATCCGGGCCGAGCATATCGCCGTTTGCAATGCGAAATATCAGCGAATAGGCGATTTGTCCGGCTGCACCGGTAACTGTGACACGTACGGGGGTTTTCATTTTAGGCACCTCCTCTAATTTGGGGTGATGGGATGGAAAATGGTTTAAGTCCATTTTTTAGAAAAAGGCTTCATTCAAATCAAAAACACAATTCTTGTCAACAGGAAATCAGCGGGCTTCCAAATGGGATCCTTTTGGCCGGTTTGTTAGTGAATAATAAAAAAAATAATATGTTACCGTTCTTTCCAAATTGACATTTTTCGAAAAAACATGATAAAAATTTAACTTTACAGCCTGAAATTAATAACAATCGCAAAGCACGCCAACACATATGATTGCCGACAACCGACTGAGGTCGCAATGGATTTAAAAACACGATTGAAGTCCCTCCTTGAAGAAGCGGAGATTTATCGGTCTCAGGGACTTTTTTCCGATGCGAAAACAAAATATGAGGAAGCGGCCAAACTCATTGAATCGCACGACCAATTGAAACGCAACACCAATCTGCTCAACGCAATTGCAAAAAAAATAAATCTGCTGGAAAACAACTCCCAAAATGTCGAAACCCTGCCCAAGTCACCTGAAATTCCCGCCAAGGCTCAGGATCTGATCAAAAAACTGTTTTCAAACGGTCAAAAACAAGACGCCGGCAAAGCCGAGCTGGAAGGGGCCATCGCCCTGGCAAAATTCGGTCAATTTGAACGGGCACTGGTCGAATTCAATAAACTGATGCAAACCGACGACAGTGCGCGTTTCGTTTGCGTCAAAAACATTTTGCGCTGCCATGTGGAGCTGTCTGATATTGATGAAGCCATCGGGGCTTACCGGCAATGGCTTCGTGACGAGTTTCTACCGCCGGATCAGATGGAACAGATTCGCCAGTTCCTCGAAAAGTTGTTAAAAACCAAAAAGATTAATCAGATCCTGCCCAAGGCAGGAGGGGAGCCCGAAGTTGAAAACGAGGCGGCCGGTGGTTCCGAACAGGAAGACGTGCCCAAGGATAAACCCGAAGAGTTTCTGGATATCAGCACCATTGTTTTGGAAATCGATAACGACGAGACCCAGCTACCGCCGGTGGAACTGGATGTCAGTTTCCAATCCGGCAACATCATCAGTCTGATTATCGACAAGAAAAACAAGGACCTGATCAATGCATTGAAGGAAGGCGACCAAATCGACGATATTCAGTTTTATTCCAGCATCGCCATTTTTATGGGCTCGGGCATTATTCAGAGCAAAACCCAGATTGAGTCCGGGCCGAAGCGAGGTGATTTTAGTGTGGATATTCGCGTAATTAGTACTTAATAACCGCAGGAAGCGATGAGCAAACGTCGCGACCATATTCCGGTTTTTAAATATTGGCAAAATGAGTAAGCGGACAAACACCTGAATTTTCTTTCAACGGCACCATGAGTGCGGTTGAAGGAAATCAATTCGCCTGGGAGCTATGGATTTATGGCTGTATTTAATGCGAAAAAACGAGAAATCGAATGCAAGATCGTCTTTTATGGACCGGGGCGGAGTGGTAAAACCACAAACTTGGAGTATATCTTCAAATCTTACAAAAAGCAGGTATCCGGTGAAATGGTCTCCATCAATACCGAGGGGGACCGCACCCTGTTTTTCGATTTTTTGCCCATGGGGCTCGGAAAAATAAAGGGGTGCGATGTGCGCGTGCAGCTTTACACCGTGCCCGGCCAGGTGAAGTACAGCAGTACGCGTAAACTGGTGCTGCGCGGCGTCGACGGCATCGTGTTCGTGGCCGATTCGCTCAAGGTGCGCCGGGAAAAGAACATGCTATCCTTGAAAGACCTGCATAAGAATCTTAAAGAGTATGGAACCAGTATTTTCAAGGTTCCCCTTGTAATCCAGTACAACAAGCGCGACCTGCCGGTTCCCCTGATGTCGATCGAACAAATGGAACTCGACTTGAACCGCCAGCTAAAAGTCCCTTCCCATCCTGCCAGTGCGATAAAAGGAGACGGCGTCGGCATTACTTTAAAGGAATGCTTAAAGTTAACGCTGATATCCCTTCAGAAACAATTGAAATGGACCCAATAAGACTGCAAGCATGAGCAATTCCGCGGATCTTTCGGGCAGCCTGGGATTTTTGTCCCTGGCGGAAATCCTTCAACTTCTGGGCGCCAATGGAAGTACCGGCGTATTGCGGCTTCGCAGTCCGTACGCCAAAGGCCCGGCGTTTATATATTTGCAAAACGGCAATCCGATAAACGCGTCCTACAGCACCAAAGTCGGTTTGGATGCGGCGTTTGCGATGTTCGGATTGACCAAGGGGGATTTTGAATTTGTCCGTCAAAAGGTTCAAATCGAACAAAATATAACCAAAAGCCGCATGGAGATCATCCTTGATGGGCTGCGAAATCTGGACGAAGGCAAGGTTAAAAAAGCCGGACCGATCGCCATTCGCAAAGAGTCCGGTTCGGCGATTTCCAACGGCCGGCCGGTTCCCCTGATTAAAGGGCCCCTGATCGATTACATGTATATCGTCGAGGAAGAAACCTATCAGGACGGTGAGAAAATTGTTGAGTCCGGACGTCACGGCAACTGGGTTTGGGCGATCCTGGAAGGGGCCATCGACATTGTCAAGGACACCCCCAAGGGGCCGGTTACAATCCTGCGGTTGGGCGACGGCGCCTTTGTCGGCAGCCTGTCGTCTTTTCTGGTGCAAAGCAACGTGCGTAGCGCCACGGCGGTGGCCGTCGGCAATGTGCAGCTCGGTGTTATCGATTCACAACGCATGGCGCGCGAGTTTGCCATCGTCACCCCCGGTTTCAAGGACATCCTGACGAGCCTGGACAAACGTCTGAAACAGGTGACCCATCGCGCCATGGAGTATCTTAAGAACGGGCACCACGCCGACAAGCCGCTGAGGAACGCCAAACCGTTGATGAAGCAGGGGGCCAAGGAGACCCGCGCGTTTAAAATAGTAAACGGCGAAATCTCGATTGTCCGTGAAACCGCGCAACATCGTATTCTCTTGTCAACGTTGTCAAAAGGCGATTTCCTGGGCAAGGTACCGTTTCTGGATATCGGTCACGAACCCTATTCCGCCAGCGTTTTCGCTTCCGAGGATATCAAACTTAGAACGATCGATCCGGAGCCGCTGCACCGGGAATTTCAGCAATTATCGACAACGTTCAGAAATTTTATCGAATCGGTCGCAACCTGTGTTTCGGCGACAACGAACGTGGCCTGCGGTTGACAGGGTCTACAACAATCAACCAAATCGCTTTCCGGGCGGTTTAAAAAGAAGCTATAAGGACTGAAATGATGGAAAACGACAAAAGACGGCACACTCGAATCAACTCGTTGAATTTATCCTACGTCCTCATCGATGAGAACAATGAGGTGGTGCGACAGTCCATGGGCAGAACCCTGAACGTATCCGAAACCGGGATTCTGTTGGAAACCCATTTTCCCATCGATACCCGCTACCTGGTACTGCTTTCGGTTGGATTGGAGAACAATTTAATTGACATCAAAGGCGAAGTTATTTATTCACGTCCAGGTCAAAAGGAACGATTTGAAACCGGTATCAATTTTCTTGAAATCGACGAACCGGCGTCACAGGTTTTAAAAGCATTCATTAAAGCCTTTCAGGAACATAAAGACAGCCGGCAAGATACCTGATGAAAATCGGGGTGATTTCAGATACCCATCTGGCAAAGCCCAATGAAGCCTTGCACCGGATTGCCACCGACGTTTTTGATGACGTGGAGATCGTGCTGCACGCCGGTGACTTGACACGCATGGCGATCCTGGACGTGTTTTCCGGCAAAAAAATGTTTGCGGTTCGCGGCAATCGGGACCGCCGGGAGGTACGCGAGAACCTGCCCGCCCAGGAAACCATCAGCGTCGATGGGTATCGCATCGGGCTGATTCATGGGTGGGGCGGTGCCCGCAACATCGATGAGCGCATACTGGATCGTTTCGATAAAGTGCATGCGCTTGTTTTTGGTCACACCCACAAAGCCGCCAACCATATTCATCGCGGGGTGTTGATGTTCAATCCGGGGGCTTTCTCCGGATCGTTTTTATTGGGCCGCTCACCGTCGGTGGGGGTGCTGACCATTGACGAAGGCATCAGCGGCACCATAATCAAAATCTGATCGACCCAAATAAACGAAGTAAAGGAAACCACACCATGCAAGCTGCTGTTACGTACACAAAATTCCCGACCCTGAAGTTAGTTCAACGCGGTAAGGTTCGCGATGTTTACGATCTGGGCGAACATTTGCTGATGATCGCAACCGACCGCATCTCTGCCTTTGACGTTGTCATGCCGGACGCGATCCCCGACAAAGGCAAGGTCCTGACCCAGATTTCACTCTTCTGGTTCGAACAGATGAAAGCCCTTGTCGACAACCACATCGTTTCCGGCGACGTCAGCCAATTCCCGGAAAGTTGCCAGCCGTATGCCGAGGTTCTGCAAGGGCGCAGCATGCTCGTAAAAAAAGCCAGACCGCTGACCATCGAATGCGTGGTGCGCGGCTATATCTCCGGTTCGGGATGGAAGTCGTACCAGCAGGACCAGACCGTTTGCGGCATAAAACTGCCGGCGGGCCTGAAGCAGTCGGACCGTCTGCCCGAACCGATATTCACGCCGGCCACCAAGGCCGAGCAAGGCGAACACGACATCAATATCGATTTTGAAGAAGCCAGCAAACTAGTGGGCCAAGACACGGCTGAAAAAGTCAAAGCACTCAGCATTCAAATTTACCAGCGCGGCTCCGAGTTAGCGGCACAAAAGGGGATTATCATCGCCGACACCAAATTTGAGTTCGGTTTCTTCGAAGACAAACTTATCCTGATCGATGAGGTCCTGACCCCCGATTCATCCCGTTTCTGGCCGAAAGACACCTATTCGCCCGGTGGCGCGCAACAAAGTTTTGACAAACAATATGTCCGCGATTATCTGGAAACCGTTGTTTGGGATAAAACCCCGCCCGGACCGAAATTGCCGGAAGAAGTCATTGCGAACTCACGCGCCAAGTACCTGGAAGCACTCGCCCAGTTGGCCGGCCCCGACTATGCAATTTGATACCGTAGCACTGGACCTTGGCGCCATTGACGCCTCGGTCCGTGATTATCGTATCACGACCCGTGAAGACATTGAACAGCTCGCCGTATCCATCGATAGGGTCGGGCTGCTCAATCCGCCCATTTTACTTCCCGCATCCGGCAGCTACGTCGTCATAAGTGGCTTTCGCCGCATTGCCGCCTGCCGCCTGCTTGCCGGAACCAGCATCCCGGCCCGCGTGATCGATCCGGCATCGCCGCCAAAGCAGTGTGTGCAAATTGCCGTCACGGAAAATGCGCAGCAACGGGCGCTGAATCTCATCGAAACGGCACGCGCCCTCGTCCTTTTGAGCGCCCACCACGAAGATCCGCAAGCTCTGCTTGAGGCCGCTTCCGCCTCGGGATTGCCCACCGGCAAAGCGATGATCCCCAAACTGCTTCAATTGGATGCCTTGCCCGAAGTCATTAAACAGGGAATTCTGGAAGAATCGATCGCCCTGCCGATCGCCCTGGCGTTGGGCCGTTTCGATTCGAAGCAAGTGCAAGCCTTCGGCGAACTGTTCCGTGAGTTAAAGGTGGGCTTGAACAAACAGCGTGACATTTTAACCTGGACCACCGAAATCGCCCGCCGTGAAAATGTCCGGCCAGTCCAGGTTCTCGACGATGCGCGCCGGCAAGCCATCGTAAGTGAACAAACCGCTTCGCCGGTGCGATTGAAGCCTCAAGTGCTGCGGGAGTATTTACACAAACGCCGCTATCCCAATATCGCCGCATTTGATGGAAGATTTAAAGAAGAAGTTAAACAATTGAAATTGGGGGCCCGGGCCGATCTGAAACCACCCCCGGGTTTTGAGGGGACTCATTTTTTACTCAGTCTTTGCTTTGAGAGTCTGGAAACATTAAAGGAAGGCTTGAAGGGACTCGACCAATTAGCAGACAACCCCGCTTTGAGCCGGATTCTGAGTTTAAAAAAACACGTTTAGCGGATGGAGCCCCCCATCAAATCACCCCGCCCCCAAAAAGGGGCGCGCCACCAGTTCAAAAAACAAATAGCCGATAAAACCGAAAACCAGGATCATGATCGTATAAATATAATAGGTATTCCATTGGTGCCGCCGCTGATCCTTGGGATCGTAAAAAATCTTGCGCCCGCATTTATCGCACCACACATGGCTTTTTTCCAAAGCGGCGGTATAGCCGCATTTGCACGTCACGTTCTTGGCCGGCAAACTCATCAATTATCCTTTCCGCCGTCCGAAGCGGCGTTGCGGTCAGTTTTGAAAAATCTCGTCGTCTCCTTAACGAGCAGGTAATAGGTGGACAGGACAAAAACAATAATGGTCGCAACCGTTAAAAGGCCCTTGCCGGTTTCACCGGTATAAAAAAAAGAAAAGCTGAACAGCACGTAAATGCCGGCAATACCGATGTTAAAAAAAATACAAAGCATGCGGGCCCAGTTTTTGATGGTCGCGACAAAGTAACAAATCCCCACCCCAATCGCCACCATCAGAATCATGTTGCGCTGGGTTTCGCCCTTCAACAGAAAACCGAAATACGCGGCAAAGTGCAGCAACCAGCCGGCCACCAGAAACATAAGGGCGGACCGGACACTGCCCGGATAGGTCTTGAGCTTTGCAAGTTGCTCAACCATCAGCATTCCTCCTGTTTTTTTAAAGCCAATCTACTGTGGGAGCGGCGTCCCGCCACGATCAAAAACTGTCAACGCGCGCAAATCGAGGCGAGACGCCGCTCCTGCACAAGATAATCCAATCATAAATAGCCTTTGAATGTGAATCAATAAAAAATATGAATATTTTTTACTTGACAAACACAAGATATGAAATGTAAAGCTTTATAAGAAATAAATAACATTCAGCTAAAAAATGGGCATACAGGAACGAAAAGAGAGGGAGCGGGAACGCCGACGCCAGCAGATCATGGTGGCTGCTAAACGCGTTTTCTCTGAAAAGGGGTTTAGCAAGACCACAATGGAGGATATTGCCCGCCAGGCTGAATTGAGCCCTGGAACACTCTACCTGTACTTTAAGAACAAAGACGAGCTTTACGCGTCCTTGTCCCTGCGTATCCTGCAATACCTGCAAATCCGCCTCGACCACGTGGTGTCCGAACCCCTTTCCCCTGAAAAGAAAATTGCATCCTTAAAGGATGTTTTGTACGACGTTTATTGTTTCGAACCTTTGATCCTCATCAACATGTTTCACCTGCAGTCGAGTGAAACCCTGAAAAACCTGAGTCCGCGGCTGCTTGGGCAAATCAAGCAGCTTTCCCGCAAAGCACTGGCAACCATCGCCCGAATCTTTGAAACCGGTATTCGTAGCAAGGTTGTTATCGACCGCCCCCCGTTTGCGTTGGCCGATATTGTTTGGTCGCTGTTTTCCGGCCTTGTGGTCTGGGAAAACAGCAAACAGTTTATCAGTAATAAAGATCGTTTAAAGGAAACGCTGGAAGTCGCTTTTGAGATTTTCATCCGGGGCATCGGCACCACGGCAACACCGGAGCCCGGGATCGAACCACTTAAGATTAGCGAGCCGGCCTGACACTCGGCTACAGAGTTCAGTTGTCCCCCTAAAGAAATCGCCCCCGCTCGCTCTGAGCCGGATAGTGCTCATCCGAAAATGGCATTGTGGGGTGGTCCCCGGCGGCGTACCCGCGTTTTTAAAATCCCCGGCAATAGCCCGCGATGCCTGCGGTTTTTAAAATGCTCGGGTCTTGCCGGGAACCAGAATCTACCATTTTCGGATGGACACCAGCTGAAACAACAGGAAAGGAGGATTATCGGAAAAACAACTACCGCCGGTCAGTCTCGTTATGTAAACACCTTCGTTCTCATCATTTCGGGGAGGGGGTAACGCAATTAAAACCATAAACCAGAGGAGGACGGGAGATGGCAGAAAAAGAAACAGTCGAAACCTCAGAAGCTCAAATTGCGGTTCACTGGCAGGAAGAGGGGCTCTATTACCCTTCGACTAAATTTATCGCCCAGGCAAATATGACGGATGAAAAGATCTACGATCGTTTCAGCCTGGATAATTTTCCCAATTGTTTCAAGGAATATGCGGATCTTCTGACATGGTATTCCTACTGGGATGAGATTCTGGATACCAGTGATGCACCTTGTTACAAATGGTTCAAGGGCGGCAAGATCAACGCAAGTTTTAACTGTATCGACCGTCATCTGGCGGAACACAAAAACAAAGCGGCGCTGCACTTTGTCCCCGAACCGCTTGAAGAAGGCTACCAGCATATCACCTACCAGGAACTGTTCGTCCGGGTTAACGAATTTGCGGCCTTGTTGAGGGATTTCGCCGGACTCAAGCGAGGCGACCGAGTAACCCTGCACATGCCGATGATTCCGGAACTGCCGATCACCATGCTGGCCTGTGCCCGTCTGGGGGTGATCCACAGCCAGGTGTTCGGCGGCTTCAGCGGCCGGGCCTGCGCCGACCGGATCGTCGACTCCGGCAGCCGGGTGCTGATCACGGCGGACGCCTACTACCGCAGCGGCAGCTTGCTGGATCACAAACAAAACGCCGACATCGCCGTTGATCTGGCCGGCAAGGACGGCCAGAAGGTCGATAAGGTCCTCGTGTGGCAACGCTATCCCGGCAAAGCCTCGAGCCCGACACCAATGGTCGATGGCCGGGATTTCTTCGTCAACGATCAGCTCAAGGATTTTTACGGCGTCCGGGTCGAACCCGAGAAGATGAACGCCGAAGATCCGCTGTTTTTAATGTACACCAGCGGCACTACCGGCAAGCCCAAGGGCTGCCAGCACGGCACCGGCGGTTACCTGTCGTATGTCGCCGGCACCTCGAAATTCGTCCAGGACATCCATCCGACAGATGTTTACTGGTGCATGGCCGACATCGGCTGGATCACCGGCCATTCCTACATTGTCTACGGTCCTTTGGCCATCGCCGCCTCTTCGGTGATTTACGAAGGGGTGCCGACCTTTCCGGACGCCGGCCGCGCCTGGCGCATCGCCCAGGACCTGGATGTCAACATCTTCCACACCGCTCCCACCGCCATTCGCGCCCTGCGTAAAATCGGCCCGGACGAACCCGCCAAATACAACTATGAATTCAAACATATGACCACAGTGGGCGAGCCGATCGAACCGGAAGTCTGGAAATGGTACTACGACGTGGTCGGCAAGGGCAAAGCCGCCATCGTCGACACCTGGTGGCAAACCGAAACCGGCGGTTTTTTGTGCAGCACGCTTCCCGGCTTGATCGCAATGAAGCCCGGCAGCGCCGGACCCGGCATGCCCGGCATCCATCCAATCGTTTACGATGACGACGGCAACGTGGTACCGGCAGGCGCCGGCAAAGCCGGCAACATCTGCATCCAGAACCCCTGGCCGGGGATGTTCCAGACCATCTGGGGAGACCGCGATCGTTTCGTGGACACCTATTTCGCGCGCTACTGCAAGGATCCCAATTCCAAGGACTGGCGTGATTGGCCCTACATGACCGGTGATGCGGCCGTGGTGGCCGAAGACGGTTATGTCCGCATTCTGGGACGCATCGACGATGTCATCAATGTTTCCGGCCATCGCCTGGGGACCAAGGAGATCGAATCCGCGTCCCTGGTGGTGCCGGAAGTCGCCGAAGCGGCCGTAGTGCCGGTGAATCACGACATCAAGGGCAAGGAACCGGATCTGTACATCGCGCTCAAACCGGGGATGGACGCCACAGCGGAGCTGGCCCAGAAGATCTCCGACGCTGTCTGCCGTGAAATCGGCAAGATCGCCAAACCGCGCAAGGTCTGGATTGTCAAGGACATGCCCAAAACCCGGTCCGGTAAAATCATGCGCCGGGTCTTGGCCGCGCTATCGAACAAACAGGATGAAGGCGACGTCACCACGCTGGCCAATCCTGAAATTGTCGCGGAAATCAAGCAAATGGTGCAATCGTAACCAACAGATCGTCCGAAGCCGCCCGGAAAGCGGCTTCGGACGGCCCCCTTATACCGGCCCGGTCGGATGAATGTGCTTGGCAGAATCAGACACACGAAGGCACGTCCGACCGGATTGGACAAGTTACAAACCTGGGCATGCTCGACAGGCCGGGTCGGAAAAACCTTAAAGCAAAAGGGAAAGGAGGTGATACCGGTATCGAGAAAAAGCGATTAGCGAATCAATTTCCGGCTTGCCGGTCAACCTCTTTGAAATTCGATATAGGAGGGAGGAAATGAGCGGAACCACTTGGGTTTATATCATGTTAGGCATTTATATTGTCTATTGTTTTTATTGGGGGCTACGGGGTTATTTTACCGAGAAAACCTCCGCCGGCTACGCGATTGCGGGACGTTCGATTCCGTTTATCGCGTTTTTGATGGCGGCAACGGCGGCCTCATTCAGCGGCTGGACCTTTATCGGGCACCCCGGCCTGATCTGGCGTGATGGCCTGGCCTACGCGTTTGCGTCATTTTACGTGTTGACCATTCCGATCACCGGTACGTTTTTCTCAAAACGGACCTGGTTGATGGGAAAACGCTACGGCTTTATCACCCCTGGTGATATGTATGCTTACTACTACAACAACGAAGCCGTGCGCTGGCTGGTGGTGTTTTCAGCATTTTTGTACTCGATGTTTTACTCCGCCGTTCAGTTGATGGCTTCCGCAGCTTTATTTCACTTCGTGGCGGGCGTGCCCGTGACATTCGGCGCCATTTTCATGGCCTTTATCGTCTGGTTCTACGTCTGCACCGGTGGTCTGAAAGCCAGTACCTGGGTCGGCGTGCTGCAGTTCGTGCTGCTGGTCGGCGGTATCATTCTGCTCGGCTTTTTTGTCATCACCGCCCCGGAAATCGGCGGCTGGACGGCATTTAGCCAGAAAGTCCATGCCCTTGACGTGAAAATGCTCGAAGTGCCCAGGGTCATCAATACGGTCGACTTTCTGGCCGGCGCACCCGGCGAATCGGCCTGGACCGCCGTCATGATCCTGACCTACATGTTCGCCCTGATGGGGATTCAGTCCTCACCGGCGTTCACCATGTGGACCTTCGGCATCAAATCACCCAAACCCCTGGCCTGGCAACAGGCGTTCATGTCGACCTTTGTCGTCGGGTTCGCCCTGTTCTTCTTCACCGCATTCCAGGGCCTGGGCGCCAAAATCCTGCAACTGGAAGGCGTCATGCAGTTCACCAAGGACAGTGACGTCGTGCCGTTGCTGATGACCAAGTTCCTGCCACCGTTTGTGCTGGGCGTTGTCTTTTTGGGCGCCATTGCGGCCATCCATTCAACCGCCGCGCCGTACATCGGCACCGGCGGGTCGATCCTGGTGCGCGATGTTTACTGGCGTTATGTCCGTAAACAACAGGCCGGTCATGCCGAGCAAATCTGGGTCAACCGCCTGCTGGCGACCGTGGTGACCATCGCCGCCCTTGCCGTCGGCTTAACGTCGAAAGCCGCGCTGGTTATCCTGGGAGGGTTGGCAACATCCTTCGGCTTTGTCATGTACGTCCTGTTGCTGGGCGTGCTGTGGGGGGTGCGCATTCCGAGCATTGGTGCCGTGCTGGGCGTCTTGTCCGGCATGATTGCGGTGTTCCTGACATTTTATGTCTGGAAATACCCGCTGTCGATGCACTGCGCCTTCTGGGGCACCGCCGTCGGTCTGGGCGTGGCCTTTATCTGCCGGGGTCTGGGTTTCAAGGACGATGAAGAAACCATCAAACGCCAGAACGAGGTGCGAACGTTCCTTGACGACATCGACGCGCCGAGCGAATCCGGACGTCAATGGCGCGGCGTTATGAAGATCGTCGTTCCGATCTGGTACTTCTTCGCCATCGGCCCGGCCTGTATCCTGGGCAACAAAGCCTTTTCCTTCGCAGGCTTTACGCCCTTGTGGTCCTGGCAGATCTTCTGGTGGATCCTTGGTATCGTGATGATGTGGGCCCTGTGCTTCAAAGCCGAGCTGGCCACCACCAACGAAACCCAGATCCAGCGTGCTGAAGTGGAAACCATGACCGTTATCAAGGAAGCGTGATGCCGCATCCGCTACAGGAGGTACAACCATGAAGAAAGAAGATTATTGGATGGTCGGTCTCGTTGCGTTTTCAATCCTGTTTACCGCATCGTTTGGATGGGGTTTATGGGGCTAAGGTGACCAAACCGGGTCCGTTTGAAGCCACAGGGGTGCCTGGGTTTTGAACGGACCCCCTCTTGAAAATCAAGAATTATGAATTGCGGATGAAGGTCATTTATAACTGCCGGTTCAGGAGTTGGTAGTCAATGCCATTAACTTAAAGACAGTGGCTCAGGGCGTTTGCCTGTAGCCGACGTTTGTAAAACACCCTTACATTGTGGCGGGCCGCCGGAACGAGCAATTTGCGTATTTAGGGACATTTTCTGGATTCCCGCCTGCGCGGGAATGACGCCTAAACACGACGAGGCAAAACCTCCGTCGTCATTCCCGCGCAGGCGGGAATCCAGGAGATATCGCAAAAAGGCCGGAGTGTTTTTGTCAAACTTCGACATGCAATTTTGCTCAATTGTTATTCATTTTTTCTTAGCCTGTGTCCATCCGGAAATAGTAGATTCTGGTTCAGGCCAAGGCCGTAGCGAATTTGAAACCGCAGGCGTAGCCTTGCTACGTCGTAAGAACGTGAATGGCTGCGTCATTATTTCAAATTCGTGAGAACGCCGGCCTGGACCAAAATCTACTATTTCCGGATGGACACAAGTTAATGACATTGACTGATAACTGACAACTCAATACCCTTAACTCAAGACTGTAGGAGCGGCGTCCCGCCGCGATTGGCGTACGTTACGACCATTTTTAATCGCGGCGAGACGCCGCTCCTACAGTCTTAAGTTAATGACATTGAGTAAAAAAACATTTGTCACCCCGGCGAAAGCCGGGGGACAGAATCTAAACGACAAGATACTTTTTTGCACTCCAATTTTAGTCCGGGATATGGTAAATTGACCATAGTTCGGACTTTTTTTCCACTGGCACGGCATACTGAAAACTTAAAAGCTCGCGAATCCGAAAGGATTAGCTTCATGACGCACAAGATACTGATCGTCGATGACGAGCCGAACATTGTCGTTCCACTTCAGTTTTTAATGGAACAAAACGGTTTCCAGGTGACGGTGGCGGCAAGCGGTGAAGAGTCGTTGGAGGCAATTTCCAAGTTTCAGCCCGATTTAATTCTACTCGATATCATGCTTCCGGGTATCGACGGCTACGAAGTCTGCGAAATCGTACGCCTGAATCCTGAGTGGCGTGACACGAAGATCATTTTTCTTACCGCCATGGGGCGGGACGTCGATATCGCCAAGGGCATGGTCTTAGGCGCCGATGACTACATCACCAAACCTTTCTCAAATAAAGAAATCATCGCCAAGATCAAGAATCTGTTGAACAATAACAACAACGATGAAAACGGGCAATAAATTCTGGTGGTTCGCCGCCATCGCGGTTTTCGTCACCTTTGCCATCCTGTCCGGACTGGGCCTTTTCTTGTGGCACCAACTCGCTCCTGACGATCGCCTGGTCATCGTCAAATTACTGCAAAGCCATTTCGGATATGTTTTCGGCGCCCTGGTTTTACTTCTCGCCGCCATCGGTTTTGCCATCGACGGAATTTTTCACGTCTACATTCTCCCCTTAAGCAAACTGGTCGAAGAAACCACCGTTATCTACACCGCCAACCCGAGCCATCGCATCGCGCTGGAAGGCAGCCGCGACATCGTCAACATGGCCGACCTGATCAACCGGGAGGCGGATCGTTTTGAGCAACTGCAACGCAATATCCGCGAACAGTCCCAGTTGGCCAGGGCCGAAATCGAATTAGAAAAAAACATCCTGGCTGCCATCCTGGCCGAACTTCCTGATGCCGTGGTGATCTGCGATATGGACGGCCGTGTGATTCTTTACAACCGGCGCGCCGGTGAAATGCTTGTCGGCCGGCGGCAAAAAAGTAAAAGTGGCGGCTTCATCGGTCTGGGGCGGTCCATCTTCAACCTGGTCGATAAAAACCTGATTGTGCACGCGCTCGATGAAATCGATGCGCAAATCAAGGCGGACGCGCCGACCACGGCATCGAGCTTCGTCACCGGCGGCGCCGGCGACACGCTGCTGCGCACCGAGGCCGTGCCGGTATTGAACCAACACAAGCACTTGACCGGCTTTGTGCTGTTGATGCGCGACATCACCCAAGCGGTGGCCAACACAACCGCGCAGCATGTCAATATCCGGTCCGGGATGCAGCAAATCAGGGGCTCTTTGGCCAGCATCCGCTCGGCTATCGAGGCGATCCTCGAATTTCCGGAAATGAACGCCGAACAACTGGGGCGCTTTCGATCGATTATTCATAAGGAGGCGATCGACCTGAGCCGTGTTTTGGACGGTCAGCACAACGCCTACGCCGACCGGTTGCCGACCCACTGGCCGTTGACCCCCATGCTGGCCAAGGACTTGCTGCAAGCGGTCATCCATAAGGCGCAGCAACAATGCCGGGTTCCCTTTGAACTGGAGACCATCGACGAAACCTGTTGGATCAAAGTCGACAGCTATTCCACGATTCTGGCCATGCTGTTTGCCATTGACCAAATCATAACCATTGCGGCAATCGACCGTTTTTTCTGCTCCCTGGATACCGGCGGGGAATTCGTGCAGTTCAATTTCATGTGGATCGGCAAGCCGGTCAAAATCGAACAACTGCGCAAGTTGGACGACCAACTGGTCGCAATCGGCGAAGAAGCGTTACCGCTGACGGTGAAAGAAGTACGCGCCTACAACCAGGCGCAAATCTGGACCTCGTCGACCCTTGCCACCGCTGCCGGCACACGATGCTGCCTGCGCATCTTTTTTCCGGGCCGGCAAGCCGAGGACGTCACATCGCCCCGCACCGCGCCCATATTGCCGCACAGCCGGCCCGAGTTTTACGATTTCGACCTGTTCAACCAACCCGGCCAGAAACCGGAAGTGGATGGTCTGCGCCTCACCGAGGCGCACTACACCGTTTTCGACACCGAAACCACCGGTTTGGACCCCAAGGCCGGTGATGAAATTATTTCCGTCGGCGCCGTGCGGATTGTCAACGGGCGCTTGCTGCGCGATGAGCGTTTCGATCAAATCGTCGATCCCAGGCGCCAAATCCCGGCCGCCTCGACCAAGGTCCACGGCTTGAACGCCGACATGGTGGCCGGGCAACCGGCGATCGGCCAAGTACTGCCCCGATTTCACAAGTTTTGCAGCGATACAGTCCTGGTGGCCCACAACGCCGCCTTTGACATGCGCATGCTGCAACTCAAGGAACAAAAGACCGGTGTTCGTTTCGTCAATCCGGTTCTCGACACCATGCTGCTGTCCGAGGTGGTGCACCCGGCCCATAAGAATCACAGCATCGAAGCGATTGCTCACCGGCTGGGCGTGAGTGTGATCGGGCGTCATACCGCCTTGGGGGATGCCATTGTCACCGGTGAAATTTTTCTTAAGCTGATTCCGCTGCTCATCAAACAAGGCATCTGCTGCATCGGCGATGCCCGCGCAGCATCGCAAAAAACATACAATGCACGGTTGAAGTACTGACCGCAAGGATCAGACCGATGAGTAAACGCGCCTTGGAATTTCTTTCCAGCATACCGCTTTTTTCCATGCTTCCCCTTAAAGACCGGGAACAACTGGCCCAAGCGATTACCGAAGAAAAATACCCCCAGGGTACCGTGTTGTCCCGGCAGGGCAAATCGAAAATCGAAAAAATCCTGCTCGTCAAGTCCGGCGCCCTGGAATTATACTACAACGCCCGGAACAGAAAAATACTAAGCGGCTTGCTCCGGCGCGGCGATGTCTTCGGCGGCATATCCCTGCTGATGAATGAAGGCATCGCGGTCCGCACCGCCCAGGTCGACCGTGACGCCGCGTTCTATGTGCTGCCCAAACACGTTTTTAAAAAAGTGTGCGCCCGCCATCGTTTTTTCTACGATCACTTCGTGGAGACCTTCAGCAAACGCATGCTGGACGAATCGTACGCCTCGATCATCGCCAGCGCTCAGGCGATCACGTTCCTGTCTCATATCCTGCCGTTTTCCTTTTTATCTGAAAAAGAACTTGAACAACTGGCCGATGACGCCGCCATCGTCCTGCACCCCAAAAACACGGTTCTTTTTCTACAAGGCCGAAGCACCATCGACCATTTGTATATTATCCAAAAGGGTGCGGCGGAACGTTATTACGAAGAGCAGGACAAAAAAACACTGCGCGGCCTGCTGGGCGAGGGGGATATTTACGGCGGCATCTCCATGCTCCTGAATGAATCGATCGCCGTCCGCTCCCTCAAAACCACCGAGGCCACCTATTTTTACACAATTTCCAAAAAACGTTTTCTGGAAACCTGCCGGCAGCATGAGGCCTTTTCCGATTTCTTCACCGATACCTTCGGCAAACGGATGCTCGACCGCAGTTATGCCGAGATAATCGCCCAAAGCAATCGCCCACGGCTCGACTCGCCGCATTTTTTCAACCAGGCCATTGAGCCGCTTTGCCAAAAAGAGATTGTCTTTTGCGATGCAACCACCACGATTCAGGCCGCGGCGGAAATCATGAGCCGCCACCGCTGCAGCTCGATCTTTATCCGCAACAACCGGAACGACTATATCGGGCTGGTCACCGACAATGATTTTCGCACCAAAGTGATCGCCAAAGGACAAGATACCGCCGCCCCGGTCGCCTCGATCATGAGTGCGCCGCTCAATACCATTTCCGGCAGGGCCTTTGTGTTCGAAGCCATGCTGACCATGAGTCAAAAACGGATCAAACATCTGGCTATCGAAAACAGCGACGGAAAGGTGGTGGGGGTGCTGACCAACCATGATCTGCTGACCGCTCAGGGACAATCCCCCTTTTTTATCATCAATGAAATCGCCGCCGCCCGCACCATCGATGAAATTGCCGAACAGCACCGGCGGTTGCCGCGGTTGATCCAGACCCTGATGAACAGCGGGGCCAAGGCCCAGAATGTGACCCGTTTGATTACAACCCTTTCCGACACCGTGCTGGAGAAAATCATCGCTTGGACCCTGGACGAGATCGGTCCGCCGCCGGTGCCCTTCGTCTTCATGATTCTCGGCAGCGAAGGGCGCAAGGAGCAGACCCTGAAGACCGATCAGGACAATGCCATTGTTTATCTGGATGTGCCGGAAGGCCCGGACAAGGCGATCGACGCCGAGGCCGCCCGCGACTATTTCCTGGAGTTGGGCGAAAAGGTTTGTGACCGGCTCGATCATGTTGGCTACGCGTTTTGCGAAGGCGACATCATGGCCAAAAATCCGCGTTGGTGCCAACCGCTGAGCATCTGGAAGCAGTATTTTGCCGGCTGGATTCATGCCCCCGAACCGGAGCATCTGCTGCGGGCCAGCATCTTTTTTGATTTTCGGTGCGCCTACGGCGACAAGAACCTGATGGAAACACTCAACGCCTACCTGAACCGGCAACTCGGAAGCTGGACCGGTTTTTTCCGCCACCTCACGGAAAACGCGTTGCACTTCAAGCCGCCCATCGGCTTTTTCCGCAATTTTCTGGTTGAATCCAAAGGCCAGCACCGCAATGCCTTTGACATCAAAAGCGCCATGCTGCCGATCGTCGATTTCGCGCGCATCTATGCGTTGCGGCATCGCGTCGCGGAAACCAACACCCTGTCGCGTCTGCACCAGCTATACCTGAGGGATATTTTTACCTGGCAGGAGTACAACGAACTGCAACACGCCTATGTGTTTTTGATGCAGCTTCGGTTTGCCCGCCAGGTGACGGCCATCGTGGATGAACAGACCGCCCCCAACAATTATGTCAATCCCAAAAAACTTTCCCGCATCGAGCAGACCATGCTCAAGGAAATTTTTAAACGTATCGAGAAATTTCAGCAAAAATTAGATTTTGATTTTACCGGGCTGACTTGATACTGATGTTTTTTTTCGAGCCCTGAACCAAATGGAATAAAATGTCTATCGAACGTTTATATATCGATCGTACCGTCGTTCACAAACCGGCAACCCGTGAAATCCAGGACCGGTTTAAGGGACCGGTCCACGTTGTCGACGCGGTGGAAGACGTTTTTGCCGAAATTTCAAACGCCTCGGATCCGGTTGCGGCGGGCAAGCAGATCCTGCTGTTGACGCAAAACAAGGGGACTTTTGTCAAGGCATGTCCGGGAACACGGGAATATACCTGCTGCGGGTACCAGATCCTGAACGTGGGCACCTTCTGCACCATGGACTGCGCCTACTGCATTTTGCAGGTTTACTTCCACCCACCGGTATTGCAGTATTTCGTCAATCAGGATGCTATGCTGACCGAGCTGGATCAGGTGTTTGCAAAAAAAACCGTCAGCCGGATCGGAACCGGTGAACTGACCGACAGCCTGATTTGGGAAGCCCACACCAGTCTTTCCGAAGTACTTATCAACAAGTTCGCCCGACAAAACCATGCCGTGCTCGAACTAAAATCCAAAACCGTCGCCATCAAGCAACTGAAAAATTTGCCCCATCGACACAAAACCATCATGGCCTGGTCGCTGAACACCCCGCGCATCATCCGCTCCGAGGAACGGTTCACCGCATCGCTGCGCGCCCGTCTGGAAGCGGCGGCCCAGTGCCGGCAATGGGGGTATCCACTCGCCTTTCACTTTGACCCCATGATCATTTATGAAGGCTGCGAACAAGAGTATCGCGCCGTGGTCAACGCGATCTTCGACCACGTGGATGCTGACGCAATCGTATGGATCAGCCTGGGCGCCCTGCGCTTTATCCCGGCCTTGAAGAGGGTTATTGAACGACGCTTCAAGGACTCGAAAATTGTCTACGGCGAATTTATCAGCGGGCTCGACGGCAAATGGCGCTATTTCAAACCGTTGCGCATGCGGCTGTTTCGGCAAATGGTACGCTGGATCAAAGCAAAAGCGCCCCAGGTGTGCGTTTACCTGTGCATGGAAGATGACGAGGTCTGGTCCGATGCCTTTGGCTACACCCCCGAAGAGCATGGCGGTCTGGCGCAACTGCTCGATGACGCGGCGATCCGTCACTGCAAGCTGACCGGTACCTGACATGGGCCGCCACATGCATCGTATCGCTTGTTTCGGCCTGGCGTTGGCTGTTTTGTTCGGCCTTCATGTCATGGGCTACGCCGGCCAGGAGGCCCATGTCCGCTGGGTGATCGACGGTGATACAATCGTGCTGCGCGACGGCCGGCATGTGCGCTACATCGGCATCAACAGCCCGGAGACGGCCAAAAAGGGCCGTCCCGCGGAACCGTATGCACACGCCGCACGCCGGCTGAATCATCAGCTTGTCCATGGACGCAGGGTCCATTTGCAATTCGACCAGGAACGCCGTGACCATTATGGCCGCCGGCTAGCCTATGTATTTATGGAAGACGGGCGCATGGTCAACGACCTGATGGTGCAAAACGGCCTGGCCTATTGTCTCTACCACCATCCGAACACAAAACACCATCAACGTCTGCTTGCATCCCAACAAGCGGCCATGGATGCCGGGGTCGGTCTCTGGCAGCACCTGAGCAGCAGGGCAGGGCGCTATATCGGCAATCGCCGTTCAAAACGGTTTCACGCCGCCACCTGCCGCTTCGGCAAGCGAATCCGCCGCCGCTATCGCGTCCTGTTCAACGACGCCCGGCACGCTTTTTATAATGGATATGCGCCGGACAGACACTGTTTGCCCGGCCTGCCGTTAAACCAAAACGGATTGATGGCCGACTGAAATCCCTCCGGCTGACCCTCCTTTTTTTTCGATAGCCCTTAAGATTCAGGTTTTTCGAACCCCAAATTCAGGTTTTCCCCGATTTACATTGGTACCAAAATGTAGCACAACAGGCGGAAACAGAACATGCAGGTTTCATTGCAATCATTTTTGCGCAAGCCCTGAGTACATTAAAAAATTAAGAGAACACAAATGCCGTTTTGGCGACGCCCCCTGGAAGTTCGCACACAACGTTGATAATTACCTGACAGGAACCGAATCGATGGGCCGTTCAAAAGAAATAGGCGGCAAGAGTGGATCCGGTGCCCCCCAAGAAAAACAGGTACGTTGGAGAACAAACCTGAGCAAGACCCTGCGTCAAGACCACAAGACACCGTCGAGGAATCATCCGAACAAAAGGCTATAGATGTAGGTTAAGAGTACTTTAGGAGTAAACCCATGAGCCGCGTAAAAGAAAGTAAAAACGAAAATAAAACCCCAAAAGCGCCTGACAAGCCGGAAGCTAGACCCAAAGAGCCCGCCAAAAAAGAGGCTCCGTCGCGCCCAAAAACAACGACCATGGAGTCCTCCGAGCAAAAGGCTAACAATGTTAAAGGTGCGTCCGCAACCTATGATGCCAAATCAGGAAAGAGAGAAGGCAAGAAAGATCAATCTACGGACACCACCTCCGCGTCGCAGCAAACGAAGAAAACAGAAACCGCCCCCGCGAAGAGTTCTGACGCCACCAGGCCTGTTGAGCCGACAACCACGGCTAATGAAAAACAACCGGTGAAAACTTCCGCCACACCAGCCACCGCAAGCGGCGCGAGCAGCGGTCCGCAAGCGTCATCCACGGCAACCGGCCCCGATTCAACGCAAACCGGTCAAAACGTAACAACGCCGTCGATATCAACCAGCGACACGGGCTCAGCGCAACCAGGGCCAAGCACCGCGACACTGGCCACCGCAAGTGGTACGACCAGCGGTACGACAAGCGGCACGACCAGCGCTCCGCAAGCGTCATCCACGACAACCGGCCCCGATTCAACGCAAACCGGTCAAAACGTAACAACGCCGTCGGTATCAACCAGCGACACGGGCTCAGCGCAACCGGGGCCAAGCACAGCGACACCGGCCACCACAAGCGGCACGACCAGTGCTTCGCAAGCGCCATCCACGGTAACCGGCCCCGATTCAACGCAAACCGGTCAAAACGTAACAACGCCGTCGATATCAACCAGCGACACGGGCTCAGCGCAACCAGGGCCAAGCACAGCGACGCTGATCTCCGCCGGCATCACGGACAGCGGGCAAGAAGCGCCAACTTCCGTTGCACCGACGAGCGGTACCGACACGGACACAGGCCAACAAGCTGCTACCGCCCCCGCACAAACCCACGGTTTTGTCGCCAACGCGCAGGCACCTCCGGCTGTGGGCGAACAGCCGAGCAGCTTGGCCGGATTACCGCTATTCGCTCAAGGAAAACATGATTCCCATGTTGTAGATGCAAACGACATTGCGCAAGGGGATATCGGGGATTGTAATCTTTTGGCGCCGTTAATATCAATCGCAGATCATAATCCGGACATAATACAAGACCTCATCACGGACAATGGTGATGGAACATGGGACGTGGCATTCCACGAGTTCGATTCACCCTATTCAACCAAGAATGTTTCGGTCATGCTGGATGAGCTAAATGATTGGAAGGGATCAAATTTGGCGGGTTTGGGTGATCGTGAGATTTGGGTGCGTGTAATGGAGGTGGCCTTTGCGAAACACGCCAATCACGATATCGCAAAAGGCGTTGATTCGGCACACGTCTTCCAGGCTATTTTAGGAAAGCAGAATACTTATGCACTTGCAATTAATGAACAAAGTTTGAATAATTTGGGATATAGCACTCGCAGTGGTTTTCACAATCCCATGGTTTATACGCCAGACAGACAACGGTTTCTGGAGATTAACCACTCCTATGGTGTAATCGATTTCAATCCGCAAACACAAACATGGTTAATGTCAAACCCATGGGACGGAAATCGAACGTTCACTTTAACGCAAAGTCAGTTGCTGGACTTGGGAGGAGATATTGTTCTGGGGGACGCAGGTCCACGAAACAACACGCAAGAAGAATATTCTCATGTAGGTGGGTATTGGGAGAAAGTCAAAGGTCCTGCAACAAAAGATACGATTCAAGAGTTGTTTCCGGAAGTTAATAGAAATCTTCTGGACTGGACTTTCGGAATGGCAACGCAAAACGCCGCGGAAAATTCCATGGGGGTGGCCAAGATTGACGCATCGCGTGCAAACGACATGTTGACCCTGAACAATATACTGGCCACCCATCGTACTGATTTCCATAACACCCTGAAGCTATTTGACGGTCCGCAGGGCGGTCGCATCGCCGAATTGCGCCAGCGCGGTTTCAAACATGAACAAATCGAACGGTTTGTCGGTGATTTTACGATGCACCCCGGTCTTTTCGACACTAAACTGCTGGATAACATAACGCTTAATTTAAAAAAACAGCCCAAGGAAAACTTCATTGATTTGTGGGAGCAGGGGGTGCACGGCCGGAACCTGGCCGTGCTGGCCAATGCCGAGGACGGTGGTTTGCTCGGTGAGCTGAACAAACGCAAACTCGGCACGCAGTCGCTGGCCACCTTGATCGGTCGCGCTGCCGGCGACGACGTATTACTCGATAATGCGGAAGTCGATCATCTGCAGGCATTTAATGATACCGCGAGCAAGCGCGCCAATGAGTGGGCTCAGAACCTTATCAGGGAGGACCTGCCGGTGCCGGCAATGACCAAGGCCCTGGGCGATTCGGTCGTTGCAGCCATCATCAATGAACGCCACCTGGGCCATGAACGGATCGGGCGAATCGTCAAGTGGGCCTATGACGCTGCCGGCGGAAATTTGGACACGATGATTCAAAAACTCAACGAATACAACGAAAATGCGAGATCTCAAAAGCGCGGGGCGTTGCGCGCGGCGGTCGACAGCGGCCAGAATCCATTCACATAGCATGTGTCCATCCAGAAATAGCATCTTTTGGCCCCCGGCGGCGTTCTCGCATTTTTAAAATCCTCGAAATAGCACGCGATGCCTGCGGTTTTAAAAATGCTCAGGCCTTGCCGGGAACCAAAATCTACTATTTCCGGATGGACACTAGTATGAAAAAAAGGTTATTATCGATTTGATTCTGGACCCCGGCGTTCGCCGGGGTGACGAAGGTAACTTGTCGTTTTAATCCTGGACCCCGGCTTTCGCCGGGGTGACGGTGTCTGGTCCTGCGTTATTTCGCGAATCCCGGATCACCCGGCCTTCGCCGAGGTGACGGTGGATGGTCCTGTGTCAATTGGCGAATCGAACGAAGTTCGTGGCCTGCCTGACGTTTCCGGCACCAGGATGATAAAAATTCTTCGTTTTTAATTCGAAACAGTTGTCTTGCATGCGCAGCCGTTATTGTGAAAATGTCCATTTTTTCCGCGAGCCTATAACCTGACGGCGATGCCCTTGTCCCCTCTTATTTGGCAATTTCACGTCGCATTAAGGAATTTCGAACCCCAAATTCAGGGATTTCATACCTCAAATTCAGGGATTCCCCGATTTACTCACTTCCCTTGATTTAATATTAATGAACTCAAAGAGAATTTTATAGGTTCAATGTTAACTTTACTAAATTAATACAAAAGGAGGAACAAAATGGGAGTAAGAAAAACCATGGCAAGCGCAACAGCCAATGCATGGAATATGGGCGGCGGCCCCGCCAGTGCGACCGCCAATGCGGTTGCAGGCGGCGGTGGTGCCCAAGCCACAGCTAAAGCCAGAGCAGGTGGTGGTGGTGGTGCCCGCGCCGCAGCTAAAGCCAGAGCAGGTGGTGGTGGTGCCCGCGCTGCAGCTAAAGCCAAAGGCCGTGGCGGTCGCCGTGGCGCCCGTGCCTCCGCCAAGGCAATGGGCGGTGGCGCTCAGGCCCAGGCAAGCGCCAGAGCCAAAGGTCGTCGTGGTCGCCGTGGCGGTCGCCGTGGCGCCCAGGCAAACGCGCAGGCTCAGAGCAACTTCAGAATGCCCAAGTTTTTCCGTAAAATGATGCAATCCATGCAGTCATTTTTTGCAAAAAGCAGCGCCAGTGCATCCGCAATGTCGGGAACCGATGCAGGTGATAGCGATTAGGCACTGACCGTAGTTGCGTCTCTATCATGGGTTAAGCTGCTCCAAATTTCTTCCACGCCCTCGGCTACCTGTTCGATAATGAAAACCACCGAATTCTGGTAGCCGAGGGATGCAATTGATTTTCTTTCGATTCTTCCAGGCCGCAGATAAAAAGGACTTCTCCGACTTCTCCGGCGGATTGATCCCAATTTGTCATTTAGTATCTAACGTGAGTTAATTCGATTGAATATTCTTTTATTTTTAATCACAAAACAAGGAGGAGAGTAATGCGGTGTAAGTGCAATGGACCTAAAGGTGGAATGTTCGAGGGCGGCGCCGCCGCTTCAGCCATGGCAATGGCTCCCGGATTCGGTGCCAATGCGTCTGCAAAAGCATCCGCCAATGGCGGTGGCCAAGCCGGGGCAGGTGCCGGAATCAATGGCGGCGGTGCACGGGCCAATGCCATGGCATTTGGCGGTGGTGCGCAGGCCGGGGCCAGGGCATTTGGTGGTGGTGCGCAGGCCGGGGCCAGGGCATTTGGTGGTGGTGGTCGTGCCCAAGCTCGCGCCATGGCTAACGGTGGTGGTCAGGCCCAGGCACAAGCCGGCGGCGGATTTCGTATGCCCAAATTTTTTCGCCAAATGATGCAGTTTATGCAATCATTCTTTGCAAGTAGTAGTGCTAGTGCCACTGCAATGTCAGGAACCGACGCGGGTGACTCCGATTAAATCCACCCTAAGGAGCGGCGTCCCGCCGCGTTTCGAATAACGCTTCTGTAGCTTTAATCACAGCGGGGCGTCGCTACAGGCTGTTGCCCTTTGGCACGGTAAATGAGAAAACGGCCCCCTGGCCGGCCTCACTTTTTACCCATATCTTCCCTTTGTGAAATTCGATAATCCGCCGGCTGATGGTTAAGCCCAGACCGGTCCCCACCGGTCGGCCCCGCCGAATATCTTTTACTTGCTTAAACTGTTCGAAGATGATTTTTTGATTTTCAGGACTGATGCCGATACCGTTGTCCTTGATATTGATGCGCACATGGTCCGGTGTCTCGTTTAAGGTGATTTCGATTTTGCCGTTTTGCGGCTCGCAGAACTTCACGGCGTTTGAGATCAGGTTGAGCATCACCTGTATCAAGCGGTCCCGGTCACCGGGAACGGTCTGGAGTTGCGCCGGCAGGTGCCTGGAAACCTGGATGTTGTTTTCCCGGATCAATTGATGGGTGGCGGCCAGGGCGTCGTCGATGATGTCCCGTAAATCGATCCAGGTGAACTGCCAATCCATGCGGCCGGATTCGAACTTGTGAAAATCGAGCACCTGGCTGATCAGCCGTGTCAGACGTTCACTCTCCTTGATGATAATTTCGGAAAAGGTGTTCAGTTTCTCTCTGTCGATGTCCGGGGTGTCGTGAATGATTTCCGACAAGGAGCGTATTGAGGTCAGGGGCGTGCGCAGTTCGTGAGTAACGGTGGAGATAAATTCGTCCTTGAGTCGATCCAGTTCTTTCAAGCGTTCATTGGCGGCTTTTAACTCGGCAGTGGCTTTTTCCAGTTCGTGGCTGTACTCGATCACCTGGCGGGTTTCGTCCAGGATGCCCATCACTTCTTCAATCCCCAACGGTTCTTCTTTTACGACCGACGAGACCATGACATGGGCGGATGCCGATCCAATGGCGCCGGCCAGCATTTTCTCGGCATAGTCGACCAGCCCGGAGTCGGCGACCATTTCTTTCTTCCAGTTGATTTGATGTTGCTCCGCATACTGGGCCAGTCCTTCCTCGGTTCTTTTTTTGCCTAAAAATCGGCGCAGCAGCGATTTGATCTCGAACACCGAGGCAGTGCCGCGTCTGAAGGAAGATTCGCCCGGCGCGCCGGAATACTTGTATACATCGACAAACAGCGCCGCCTGGGTGTGCTCGATGGGGCGCACGGGGCCGAACAACGAAACGCCCACGTAAGTAGCGACGTTAAAGAGCATGCTCCAGAAAACAGCATGTGAAATGGAATCAAAGCCTTGCAGGCCGAACAATTGATAGGGTTTGAGCAGACCGATGCCGTAAGGGCCGTCCGCCACGAAACTGTACGGCAGGTGGCCGGCGTGCACCAGGGTCGGCAGGACAAGGGTGTAGAGCCAGATGCCGAAACCGGCCAAAAGGCCGCACAGCGCACCGGCGCGGGTGCCGCCTTTCCAGAAGATGCCGCCTAAAATCGCGGGGGCAAATTGGGCCACGGCGGCAAAGGAGATCAGACCGATGGATACCAGGGCGTAGAATTCTCCGATATAGCGAAAATAGGCATACCCCAGCAGCAGCACGAGCACGATGGCGGCCCGCCGGGTGATGATCAGAAGACTGCTGTAATCGGTGCGCCGGGCAAATTGAGGGAAGGGGAGACGCAGCAAAATCGGCATGACCAGGTGATTGCTGATCATTGTGCTCAGGGCGACGGTTTCAACAATCACCATGCCGGTGGCGGCGGACATGCCGCCTAAAAAAACGAACAGCGCCAAGGCGGTCTGGTGGCGGGTCAGGGGCAGGGTCAAAACGAACGTGTCGGCATCGACAATGCCGTAGGAAAAATGCAATACCCCGCCAAAGGCCACCGGCACGACGAAAATGTTGATGGCCAGCAGATAAAGAGGAAACAGCCAGATGGCCTTGTTCAAATGGTCCTCGTTGACGTTTTCAACCACGGCGATCTGAAACTGACGCGGCAGACACAAAATGGCCATCATGGAAAGAAAAATGTAGATACCCCAATCGGCCGAATCGCCGCTTTCGGGGGGCGACACAAAGATACGTCGCAGCTCGGGGATCTCCCGGGCCCGGTGCATGATATCCCCGAAACCGTCATACATGCCGTAAGTCACGAAAACCCCAACCGCCGCAAAGGCGACCAGTTTAATTATCGATTCAAACGCGATGGCGGCCACCAGCCCCTCATGGCGCTCGGTGGCTTCCAGATGCCGGGTGCCGAACAAAATGGCAAAAACCGCCAGAATCAGGGCGACATAAAAGGCTGTATCCTGGAACATTGGAAAGTCGGCGAATTTGGCGGTCATGGAATGAAACGGGTAGCTTTTGAGCAGCAAAAAGCCGACAGCAATCGCCTTGAGTTGCAAGGAGATGTACGGCACCACGCCCAACACGGCGATGATGGTGACGACATAGCCCATGGTGGTGCTTTTGCCGTAACGCGATCCGATGAAATCGGCGATGGATGTGATGCGGTGGACCTTGGAGATGCGAATGATTTTGCGCAGCACCACCCAGCCCAAAGCGGCCATCAGCGTGGGGCCCAGATAGATGGTTAAAAAGCGCGGTCCGCTGCGGGTGGCCAGCCCGACACTGCCGTAAAAGGTCCAGGCCGTACAATAGACGGCCAGACTAAGGGCGTAGATATACGGATTGCTGATAATGCTGCGCCCGGCATCGGCCCGTTTGTCGCCGTAGTAGGCGATGGCGAACAACAGGCCCATGTACCCGAAGGAATAAAAAAGGATGGTTTCAGTTGCGAGCATTACACATTATTTACGATTTTATTTTGGATAGTGTCTTTTTTTTATCGAAATTTTGGGTTTGCGGCGCGTGACCAGTACCATCAGAAAAATGAGCAGGCCCCACACCAAAAAAAGATAAAGATAAACCAGCGGAATCCCCCAGACCATGCGGTTCAGGTTGGCCAGGGACAGGATGGGGTAATTGAACAGCACGGCGCCGAGCATAAACAAAGCGGCCAGCCGGTACCCTTTGGCACGATACCCGATCATTCGGCAAGCTCCTTGGTTGGTGTCCATCCGGAAATAGTATATTTCGGCTTCCGGCAAGGCCCGAGAATTTAAAAAATGCGAGAACGCCGCTAGCGGCCAAAAGATGCCATTTCCAGATCGACACTAGTTGGATTCGCATTGTGTGGGTGTTTGGTGTTTGAAATGAAATGATAGAGGAATGGCAAAGGGTTGTCAAATTGAGGCGATGCGCCGGTAATGCGGGGCTTGCGTGTCTCCCCGCCATTCCGTCACCCCGCCATTCCGTCACCCCATCACTCCATCACCCCATCACTCCATCACCCCATCACTCCATCACCCCATCACTCCGTCACTCCGTCACTCCGGCACCCCATCCCCCCCGTCACCCCGGCGAACGCCGGGGTCCAGAATCAAAACGATAACAACCTTATTTATCATTTCTATCAGATTTAATTTGGGCCCATTCGTTGTTTAAAAAACCAAAAAATATTTCTTATTCAAATAATCAACAAAAGCCTTGCACATTTGCATGGGGCGTCTATAATATTTATTTTCAACATATTTAAGGCTTTCCAGGGTGAACAAGGCGTATCAATTTTTATGCATTTTTTTTGTACAGAAAACATTTATGTGGCTGTAAAAAAATTTTGATTAAAATCATTTTGTCAAAAATTCTGCTTTGATTTGAGTAAAAATGATGAACGACAGCGGGGCAAAACAAGATCCGGCAGGGGCCATCACGTACAATGTGCTGATCGCCATTCGCAAAATCATCCAGTCCATCGCCATGAATTCAAGAAGTTTGGTCAAACGTGTTGGTCTGACCGGTCCGCAGTTGATGGTGTTGCAGGAGGTCGCCTATGCCGGTGAAGTTTCGGTGGGTGAAGTCGCCAAAGCCATCAGCCTGAGCCAGGGCACGGTCACCGGAATCCTGGAACGGATGGAAAAAAAAGGACTGGTGACCCGGCGGCGCAGCAACTTTGACCGGCGCCGCGTGCTGGTACAAACCACGACCGCCGGCGGACAGTTGCTGGAATCGGCGCCACCGTTGATGCAGGAAGCCTTCGTGGAGCGCTTCAATGGACTGCAGGACTGGGAGCAGACAATGATTCTTACCTCCCTGCAGCGTTTGGTCACGATAATGGACGCCCGAGCCATCGAGGCCGCTCCGATTCTGGCCACCGGTACCATCGAAGAATCGGAGAAAACCATAGAACTCGAAAAATAGATACCAATCGATCTTAAAGGAGGAGAGAATGTCCCGTTTGAAAAAACTGGAACGGATGTTGACACAAGGCAGAATTTCTCGTCGTGAGTTTATCGCCTATGCATCAGCCGTGGGGTTGACGGCGACCTTGGCCCCGGCGTGGTTGCCGACCAACGTCCGCGCCGCCGGACCCAAGCGCGGCGGCCGGCTGCGCATGGGGCTCAACGGCGGCGCCACCTCCGACAACCTGGATCCGGGTATCCAACTGGCCGTAATGCCGCAGGTACTGGTTTACGGTGCGCTGGCCAACTGCTTGGTGGAAATCGACGCCGACGGCCGGCCAATACCGGAACTGGCCGAAAGCTGGGAATCTACCCCGGATGCCAAAAAGTGGATTTTCAAACTGCGCAAGGGGGTGGCATTTCACGACGGTAAAAGCATGGATGCAGATGATGTGATCTATTCAATCAACTGGCATCGCAAAACCGGCACCAAATCCGCCGCCAAAGCACTAGTGGAATCGATCCTCAGCATGAAAAAAGAAGACAAGTACACCCTGGTCTTCGAGATGGAGAACGGCAACGCCGACTTTCCCTATACCCTGAGCGACTACCATCTGGTTGTCGGCCCCAAGGACACGGATCTTGCCAAAGGGGTTTTCACGGGCGCCTATGTGATCAAAGACTTCGAGCCGGGGGTGCGCGCCTTTGCCACCCGCAATCCCAATTACTTCAAATCGGATCGTGCCTGGTTTGATGAAGTCGAAATTCTGGGAATCAATGACGTCAACGCCCGCACCAACGCCCTGAAGACCGGACAGATCGATATCATGAACCGATGCGATCTGAAGACCGTGCATCTGTTCAAACGGATGCGCGGCATCCAGGTGATGCGCCAGGACGGCTTCAAACACTTCACATTCGCCATGCGCACCGACACGCCCCCTTTTAACAACAATGATGTACGCCTGGCCTTGAAATATGCGATTGACCGGGAGCAGATGGTCAAGACGATTTTACGGGGATACGGCCGGGTGGGGAACGACCATCCCATCAGCGTGGCCAACCGGTATCATGCCGGCCATCTGCCGCAGCGGCAGTACGATCCGGACAAAGCCGGATTTCATCTGAAAAAGGCGGGGCTTGCCGGCGCAACGTTCAAGCTCCATGCCGCCGAGGCGGCATTTAAAGGGGCCGTGGACGCCGGCGTGCTTTTTCGGGAGCAGGCTGCCAAGGCCGGCATCACGGTTGATGTGGTGCGCGAACCCAACGACGGCTATTGGAGCAACGTGTGGAAGAAAAAGCCCTGGTGTGCGGTCTACTGGGGTGGACGCGCCACCGAAGACATGATGTTCTCAACCGCCTATGCCAAGGGCGCGGCCTGGAACGATACCTTTTGGAACCATGCGCGCTTTAACGAACTGCTGGTGACGGCCAGGGCCGAACTGGACGAGACCAGGCGACGGGCGATGTATGGCGAAATGCAGCAAATCGTTCGTGATGAAGGTGGCGTGGTGGTGCCCATGTTCAGTGCCGATCTGGCGGCGGCCTCCGACAAGATCGGACACGCCAAACCGGCGGCCAACTGGGAGTTGGACGGCTTCCGGGCACCCGAGCGCTGGTGGTTCAAATCATGATGCAACTGCACAAACCAAACAGCATTGCCGCCCTGGTGGTCAAGCGTATCGGATTGGGGGTGGTGACCCTTCTGGTGATTTCACTGCTCATTTTCGCAGGTGTCGAGGCCCTGCCCGGTGATCTTGCCCAGGCGGTTTTGGGCCATAGCGCCACGCCGGAAACCGTGGCGGCCTTTCGCAAAGAACTAAAACTCGATCTGCCGGCCCATGAGCGCTATGTCGCCTGGCTGGGGGCCTTTGTCAAAGGCGACTTCGGCAACTCACTGGCGAACCGGCGACCGGTGGCCGAACTGATCGGCTGGCGTTTTGCCAATACAATTTTCCTGGCGGCCGCAACAGCTCTGATTGCGGTGCCCGTGGCCGTTGTGTTGGGAATCCTGGCGGCCCTGTATCGCAACACGCTCTTCGACCGTCTGATCTCCATGGCAACCCTGAGCACCATATCGTTTCCCGAGTTCTTCGTGGCGTACATCCTCATTGCCCTGCTGTCGGTACAAATGGCCGTATTTCCAAGTATCGCCAACGTCAATGCCCAAATGAATCTCTGGCAGAAATTCTACGCCATTTTTCTACCCTGTCTGACGCTTGCCCTGGTTGTGATTGCCCACATGATGCGCCAGACACGGGCGGCCATCATCAATATTTTGTCGAGCCCTTTCATCGAAATGGCCAACCTCAAAGGGCTGCGGCGTCTGCGGGTGGTTGTGCAACACGCCTTTCCCAATGCGTTGTCGCCGGTGATCAACGTTATCGCCCTCAATCTGGCGTATCTGGTGGTCGGCGTGGTGATCGTCGAAGTGGTTTTTGTCTACCCCGGATTGGGGCAATTGCTGGTGGATTCCGTCTCCAAGCGCGACATCCCGGTGGTGCAGGCCAGCGGCCTGATTTTTGCCGCTACTTACGTGCTGCTTAACCTGCTGGCCGACGTGTTGTCCATCGTCAGCAATCCCAGACTACGCAACCCGCGCTGACGAACGAAAGTGAGGTTTTATGACGGCTGCATTTAAACTGTTGCGTTCAGCGCCTTTCAGTGCACGCCTGGGAACGGGCATGGTGCTCATTACCCTCCTGGCGGCCCTGTTGACACCGGTTATCGCGCCCTACGGTGAAACCGAGGTGGTCGGCGATGTCTGGCTGGAGGCCGGCCGGCAGCACCTGGTAGGGACCGACAACCTGGGCCGGGACATGTTTTCGCGTCTGCTCTACGGTGCGCGCAACACCATCGCCATCGCCTTTGCCATCACGGCCCTTTCCTTTGTCGTCGGTGTGATGTGGGGATTTTTAGCGGCCGTTGTGGGCGGGTGGATGGATCAACTACTCAGCCGCTGTGTGGATATCCTGATGGCGTTCCCCACCTTGATCTTCGCCCTTATGGTGCTTTCCGTAGTGGGAACTTCGATTCCGGCCCTTGTGGTCGTCATTGCCCTGCTCGACTCCACGCGGGTATTTCGCCTGTCGCGGGCCGTGGCCATGGATATTGAAGTACTGGAATTTGTCGAGGCTGCCCGTCTGAGGGGCGAGGGACTCTGGTGGCTCATGCGCCATGAAGTTTTGCCCAATGCCATGCCGCCGCTGGTGGCCGAATTCGGCCTGCGGTTCTGCTTCGTATTCCTGTTTATCGCGGCCCTGAGTTTTCTGGGGTTGGGAATTCAGCCGCCCATGGCCGACTGGGGCAGTATGGTGCGTGAAAATGCCGGCGCCATCACCTTCGGCATTTACACCCCGCTTTGGCCGGCGGCGGCCATCGCCTTTCTGACCGTGGGCGTCAACCTGATCGTTGACTGGTTCTTGCATCTTGCCAGCGGTTTGGAAGATTAATGTTCAGGGCTTACGAAAAAAATATTGGAGGCGCATTACAGCGTCGTTACCGGTCAAGAAGAGAAGAGATCATATGAAACCACTGCTTGAGATGAAAGACATCGTCATCGAAGGATGTACCGGTGAGTCCTGGGACCCGATCATCAAGGGACTTAACCTGACCCTGACCAAAGGAGAGGTTCTCGGATTGATCGGGGAATCCGGGGCGGGCAAATCGACCCTGGGACTGGCCTCCATGGCCTATACCCGGCAGGGATGCCGCATCGCCTCCGGCTCCATCGTTTTTGACGGGCAGGAGCTTTTCGGGGCACCGGAGCCCGAAGTGCGCGCCATTCGCGGCGCCCGCATCGCCTACGTGGCCCAAAGCGCGGCCGCCTCTTTCAACCCGGCCCACCGGCTCATCCGGCAATATACCGAAGGCCCGGTGCAGCACGGACTGATGAGCACCGCCGAGGCCGAAAAAAAAGCGGTGGCCACATACGAGCAACTACTACTGCCCGATCCGGAAAATATCGGCTACCGTTTTCCCCACCAGGTGTCCGGGGGGCAACTGCAACGGGCCATGGTCGCCATGGCCATGAGTTGCCAGCCCGACATCATTATTTTCGATGAACCCACCACGGCCCTGGACGTCACCACCCAGATCGAAGTACTGGCCGCGATCAAGGAGATCACGCGTCGTTTCAACACCGCCGCCATCTACATCACCCATGACCTTGCCGTGGTGGCCCAGTTGGCCGACCGCATCATGGTGCTGCGGTATGGCGAACTGGTGGAAGAAAACAATGCCCGCGAAATGCTGGAAAACCCCCGCGAGACGTATACGCGCGACCTGCTGGCGGTACGCTCCTTCCAAAAACGCAAAAACTTAAAGGCGCCCGATGATGTTGTTTTAAAAATCGAAAGTGTCACCGCCGGCTATACCGGTGACGACAACGTGCTCGAAAGCATCGACCTTGAAATACGCCGTGGACGCACCGTGGCCCTGGTGGGCGAATCAGGAAGCGGCAAATCGACCCTGGCGCGAGTGATCACCGGCTTGCTGCCGCCAAACCAGGGGCGCGTGATTTTCAAAGGCAAACAACTTCCTGCGGCCCTCAAAGCCAGAAAACGCAAAGACTTACAGCGCCTTCAGATGATTTACCAAATGCCCGATACCGCCCTTAACCCCCGTCAGAAAATCCGCAAAATCATCGGCCGACCCCTGAAATTTTACTTCAACCAGAACCGCAAGCAACAGCAACGGCGCATCCTGGAATTACTGGAGCAGGTCGAACTTCCGGCGGAGTATATCGACCGCTATCCCACGGAACTTTCCGGTGGCGAAAAACAGCGCATCTGCATTGCCCGCGCCCTGGCCGCCGAACCGGACCTGATCATCTGCGACGAGGTGACATCGGCCCTGGATCAACTGGTGGCCGAAGGTATATTGAAACTACTACTCAGCCTGCAACGTAAACTGCTGGTCTCCTACCTGTTTATCACCCATGATTTAGCAACAGTAAAAGCCATCAGCGACGAAATAGTTGTGATGCTGCAGGGACGCATCGTGGAAAAAGGCCCCAAACAGAAGGTTTTAAAACCTCCCCACCATGCCTACACCGACCGGCTGCTATCGTCCGTCCCGGAAATGGACCCTGACTGGCTGGACACGTTGCTGCAAGAGCGCGCCGGCCGGGCGAGAGGTGCGGATATACACCCCAGCGTCGCTTAGGGCTCGCGCAAAAAACACGGCAAAGAAAAAGTAAAAAAGGCGTGCTGTAGATTGACTACGGTTTCGCCTTTTTACCTTTCAGATAACTGTCTCTTTGCTTTCCAATCTACTGCAAATATCCCAATTAAGCCACTGAACAATAAAATTATTGCACTCGATATAGGAACAGTTGAAACTGTAAGAGACGTATCGATATCGTAACCGACAAGACTGAAGTCTTCCAGTTCATAATAAATACCGGAAAACTGACCATCATAGAGCCCGATCGCATTCAACGTACCGGTACCGGCAGCAAGGGTTTCAAAAAAAAGCGTTGCCAACAAAACATCATTTTGCATGATGCCAGGAAAAGCAGACCCGGCGACATTACCAGAACCGAAGCTGTCATCATCGAACCCGGCTCCAAGCGTGTATCCCGTGTAATTGAAAGCGCCACTATTGTCAGAACTGACGTTAAAACCAAATGATACTAAATCCAAGGCGATGTTGTCTCCATCGACCCAGACTTCAACTCCAAAGGTGTCACCGATGCCAGATGGCGCATCCACCAGATTTAGGTTTGCCACCGGCGCCGCCGCTGCCGGAACGACGATGAAAAAAACCAGAAAAACCCCCCATACAATAGCACTAACCCTCATCCGTTTCATTCGCTTCTCTCCTTTGCGGAATCATTTTCAAGGCATTAATATAGTTATTGATTTGCCCCAAAATCCTTGTAACACCTATACCATAGCTGATAATCGGAATAGTCGATGTCACCATCTGCATCATAATCGGCATCTTCAACGAAGCCGGTATCGCCCGCACTGGTGCGAAATGCACCTCTGAGGATGTTTCGATCGACACCGTCCACATCGCCGTCCTTGTCAAGGTCGCCGCAGATCATCTCCAGTTGCAAATCTACGACACTGATCTGTTGATCGACAACGGTGGTTAATTTGATTTCAGCATCGGCCAGATACCCATTTGGCGTATCGATATGAATTTGGTATTCGCCTGCCGGGATTCCATCAAAATAGTAATGACCAGTATCATCCGTCAGGATACCAGCGATTTCGGTAGCGTTTGAATCTAACAGGCTGAGCATAACATTTGCGACGCCTTCCGAATGGCCAACTTTCACCTGGCCTTGTATCACACCATGACCACTTTCAATCTCGCCGACAATGATTGCCCTTGTGGCGGCATTGTTCAGCATGTTTTCCTCTGTGTAGCTCGGATCGATTTCCACTTCGACAATGTGAACGCCCTGGCTATTATTCTTCCAGGTACCATAAACATATTGCGAACCATAATCCGGATAGCCGACAGACAGACTTGGGACCAGGGCAGTTCCGATTTTCTCCTTCGGTGTGCCTGGATAGGTAACATAAAGATTAACCGGAATGCTCTCAGCCAACTGCACGGTGTCCGACGCCCAGTAGAGGATCTCTGCATATATGGTGATCTCATCATACTCATCGGGATTATTATCGGAAAAATGGATGTTTTCGGAAAAAACACGCATGTCACTATTGGGTGCAGGCTCATTATGCGGTGGTACCGTCCACGGCCACTCCCAGTAACCGCCATCGGTATAGGTCCAGTGTCCATACCCGGAAACCGTTGGCGGTGGCGGTGGTTCTTTTTGTGATGTGTCGGGCCTATCAACAACTGCGACGGTCAGTTCACGCATGCCGGCAAAGGTCATGTCCGTAACAGTCATGAAAATTTGGTAGGTATCAAGTGTCGTGGGTGCTCGCAGATGCTTTATGAAGGTTCCGTCTATATTTGTGTGGATACCTCCATAGATCCATTCGTTACCGCTATTATCCTTGATTACGATCTGGACGGAGCCGCCCTTGACAACATAGTCGGTGTATCTAACGCCATCGATATAAACGTCATATACTGCTCTGCCGGATATGCTAAAAATATCTCCTGCATAGACCGTTAAAGGCGAACTTCCAGTCACCAGAATATTGCCGACATTCTCAGAGGGGGTGCCCCACAGTTTGATCTTGCTCGCCTCATTGTTGCTTTCATTCGCTTCGGTGATTGCCCCCAAAGGATCGACAATAACCCGGATAAAATGGGCACCGTTTGAGTTCCCCGTGGGTATCGAGATGTCAGCGTTAATGCTTCCTTCTGCCGGAATTTCATCCAAGGTAATTTCGCCGAGCAAGCTTTCATGTTCATGGAACTGAACTAATACATTAGATGCGGGTAATGATCCCTTGTTCTCGATTAGGGCCCGCAATGTGATGGAATTATCGACAGTATCCTTGATGGAATGAATATCCTGGGCGCTAATGCTGAGATCAGGTTGAGGCTGAGTGTATATAGTGATCCCGATGTTCGAGTAAACCGTTTCCCCGTTTTCAACGCTAACCTCTGCAAGAATGTCATTGTATATGCCAACCGGTGTTGAACCTGGGGCTATATCAACGGGAATATTGATGACGTCATTGGGTTCTATGATAATTGGATCTATTTGTTGGGTTGTTGAAAACGAAAAATCCGAAGGCAGATTGAGAAAATTCAGGGTCGCTGATTGCGTTTCATTGCTGAGATTGGAGAGCTGGACAGTGACGGTCTTGTTTGAATTTTGTTCAATCGAAAAATAATAATTTGGGGCTATCGAAATGCTACCGTCGGCCACAAAGCCGGTGTAGTCGACCGTGGCTATACGCTGATCGTCATTGAAATCATGAATGCGCTCTGCAATGGCTACCGGATTATTGGTGCCCCACCAGTTGCCGGTGGCATCCAAGACAGCGCCGGGCGCAACCTGACTCCACCAACTGTGAGCTGAGGTGACATGGTAATTGTGCTCAATGTTGTCATAGATATTACTCTGGTTGATGATCGGATTTGGCACATTGCCATAGTAGTTAACCACTCTGATGCCCTGCTGGTTGTAGCGGACTGTGCTATGAGTGATCTGCGGACTGCTGGCGCCATACACATGAATTCCGTATTGGGCATACTCGATTATAGCGTGCTGCAGCGTCCCGCTGCTATTATTTTGAAAGTGGATTCCATGCCAGTCCCCGGCGGCCGGTTCGTTAGCTGCGGAAGTAAACACCACAGGTGATTGCGCGCTGCCAGTGCAGACCAGGCGCCCGCCGGCCATCACCCACAAACGGGCACCCGGTTCAAACCGCAAAATTGTTCCGGCGGCA
>JANQIE010000242.1 GCA_028282295.1 Desulfobacterales bacterium
ACAGCATCTTTTGGTCCAGGCCGGCGTTCTCACGAATTTGACATCCTCGACGTAGCCTTGCTACGCCTGCGGTTTCAAATTCGCTGCGGCCTTGGCCTGAACCAAAATCTACTATTTCCGGATGGACACTAGTTAGTCGTGACAGCAGATGCAACTGCCCGGATCAACACCGGCTAGGATCTCTTTAGTTGCCTGGCGCAAATTGGACGATGGTTTCAAGCAGTTGATCTTTTTCCAACGGTTTGGTCAAGTGGGACGTGCATCCGGCCTGGATGCTTTTTGATCCGCTATCGATCAGGGCGTGGGCGGTTAAGGCGATGATCGGAACCGGGTGACGATTGTTTTCATTTTCCCACTGACGAATTACTTGCGTAGCGCGATATCCGTCCATTACCGGCATCTCAATATCCATAAATACGAGATCATAAAGACTTGTTTTGTATTTTTCAACACCTAATTGCCCATTGTCCGCAATGTCGATCCGGTGGCCGGTGGTTTTTAAGTATATTTGGAATAACATTTGGTTCTCCCGGTTGTCTTCCACCAGCAAGATGTGCATAGGGGGCCGTGGTTCGGTAACGCCGCTTGCCGCGGTTGAAGGTTTGGGAATAATTCGGGGACGATGGGGACATTCGAAAACCGCTGTGAAATAGAAGGTGCTGCCCTTGCCCGGCGTGCTGGTTACCCAGATGCGTCCTCCCATCAGTTCCACCAATTGCTTGCAGATAGCCAACCCCAGGCCCGACCCGCCGTAACGCCGGGTTGTGGAGGAGTCGGCCTGGGTGAACTTTTCAAAGATGGCGTCATGTTTGTCGGCACGAATGCCGATGCCTGAATCGGTGATGCTGAATTGCAGTACAACTTGGTCCGGTCCGGATTCCTGCGGTTGCCGGGAAAGCTGCGTTATACTTATTTGAATGGTGCCATGACCGGAGAATTTGACCGCGTTGTCGATCAGGTTGGTCAGAACCTGGCACAACCGCATCGGGTCGCCCACCAGAAAGGGCGGGGTTTGAGGATCGATGCTGCAATGCAGCGCCATATTTTTTTCATTCGCCTTTAAAGCCATCTGGTCGCAAGTTTTAGCGGCTTCGTCGAATAGATCGAATTGGGTTTTCGCAAGCCCGATCCGGCCGGTTTCCACCTTGGTCAGGTCTAGGATATCGTTGGTCAACGCCATGAGGTTGGCGCTGGCGTTTCGCAGCATGTCGACATATTGCCGTTGTTCAGGATCGAGATCGGATTTGGCCAGCAAATCGGACATCCCCATGACGACATTCATCGGGGTGCGGATTTCATGGCTCATTTTTGCCAAAAATTCACTTTTGGCCTGATTGGCCGCTTCCGCCGCTTCCTTGGCGATCTTAAACTCTTCCCAACGCTTGCGTTGCGTAATATCTTCCAGCACGGCCTCGTAGTGGGACACTTTACCCTGTTCGTTGTTGACGGTGATTGCGTTGATGGCCACATCGATCAGCTCACCGTCAGCCCGCTTTAATTTGGTCTCATAGCCTTTGACAATACCGTGCGCATTGAGCATCGCCCGCAATCTGGCGCGATCCGTCACTTCGGCGTAGACCTGTCGGCCCAGATCATTGACCTTTTTCACGGCGGCGCAGAGCGATTCGTAGCCCAGCATTTTGAGCATCGCCGGGTTGGCCGACATGATTTTACCTTCCGGGGTGGTTTGGACGATCCCTTCGGTTGCATTTTCAATAATGCTTCGGTATTTTTTCTCCGATTCGTCCAGATGGGCGTACAGGCGGGCATTATCAATCGAAATGGCGGCCTGGGCGGCCAGTATGTTGATAACCCGCAGCCGTTTGGGGGTGAAGGCGCCGTTTGCCAGGTTGTTTTCCAGGTACAGGATGCTGATTAACTGGTTTTGCCGCAGAATCGGCAGACACAATACCGATTTGACCTTGTGGGCGGCGAGATAAGGATCATTGGCGAACAGGCTGTCGTCCTTGGCGTCTTGCAGCACGATTTCCTTCTTGGTTCGACGTACGTACTGAATGATAGTGTGCGGGATCGCCTGGGTCTGCTCCAGGGGGAGCGATGCGGTCTCAAAGCGGTTTTCACTGCCGGAGACTTCGATGACCAAACGGTTGTTCTTTTCAAAAATCAGGTGGCCGTGCTGGGCGCCGGCATTTTCAAATACAATCCGCAACAGCCGCTTCAATAGTTTTTTTAATACGATTTCACCTGATATCGCCTGCGTCGATTTGAGCACGGCTTGTAAATCGAGCTCACCGGTACCGGGCTCGGCGCCCGATATATCCGGTTTCAGCGTCGAGGATGTGTCGGCACCCAGCAGAAATTCATACTTAAGGTCCAGGTGAGTGACTTTGGCCCGGGCCCCCCATTCCGTATAAGCGTGACGGGCATCACACAAATAAGTACGCGCGATTTTCAGCTTGGACTGTTTCAAGTAGTATTTGGCGGCCAACTCGTTGGCAATTGCTTTTTCATGGATAAAACGATTTTCATCTGCCAGTTCAATGGCCCGGTCAAAGCAATGCATGGCCTGTAAGTCATTTTTGTGCTGTGCCCAGTACAACGCTTCCACCAAATACCACTTGTGCCGATAGGTCATGGGGGCCCAATGAGACCATTTTTTCAGCTTTTTGCGGCAGCTATCGATCTGACGCAGGAATTTTTTTTGTTCGGATCGCGCTTCCAGGGGGCATTTTTCAAGCAGCAGGATGGCTTTGTAAAAAAAGAACGGCGGGTGCATCGGGTTGCCCACACCACCGTCACCGTATTTGTCCGCCAGGGCGGCGTTTTCACCGGCATCATCATATTTCTCGAACAATAGTGCGAGGATCAATTTGCTTAGATAGTACTGGAAAATGCCGTTGCGTTCATTGGCCTTGATCTGAAGCGGCAGCATTTTTGTTTCATCAAAAAAAGGCCCTTGTAAGCGGCACGGGTTTTTATCACGTCCCAACAGGTTGGCTACAACCTGTTGCGTCAACTGCGTCCAGTGCAGGGCGATGGTGTGGTTCAAGCGCGCCAGTGTCGGGGCATATTTTTCAATCGTCTGGCTGATGCGCTCCAGGTGGCACCCCAGAAACAGCGGAAATGAACAATAGCGGCTGAGCGCAAAGGCCGCATATTCAAAATCTCCGGTTTCCAGACCGCTCTGATACGCCTTCAATAGGGATTTTTGCAATTGCCGGCCGTTTTCCCGCCATGGCTTGATGTAGTGAAACACGAGGTAATAGGTGCGGGCCCGGCTATCTTCGGCCCCAAGCAGATCGAGCAATTGCAGCGCCAGTTGACCGTAGCGATAACCGGCTTCGATCTCCCCCAAGTGTCCGGTAAGAATCATGCCGTACGCCGCGAACAAAAAAGGCGATTGCGAACTATGGCCGTATTTCAGGGTGAGCAGCAGCCCTTTGAAGATGAATAGCGGCAAGTACTCCGGTGTAGAGAGTCTGATGGCCGGGCCGCCGCAGGTAACCAGACGCATGGTGATAAGTTGTTGCGGCGTCTCCATGACCGGCAGGCGCGCCAGCTCGGCGTTCGATTTGCCGCGCAAGGCCAGCTTGGTTGCAAGCAGGTTGAGTATCAAAGCCGGCTTGCCGGGGTTATGCGGTAGTTTTACACCCAGCATGGCAAGCACTTCCAGTTTCAAGGCGACCGCCGAATGCATATCATACCTTGCAATCAGAGCGGAGACCCTGGTCTCATAAATATTGCCTTTATCCGTCACCGACCGGCAGTGCGCCAGAGCGGTTTCAGCGAGACGATCCATCTGTTCAAATTTACCGTTAAGGTAAGCCACCTCCACTGCCTGGGTGTACAAATCCAGGGCAAGGTCATAGTGTTCCCGCCATCCTTCGGGACCGAGTAGTTGAATGGCCTGCTCAAAATATTTACCGGCAACATCATAGGCCACCGACGCTTTGGCAAGCTTGCCGGCACGTGCGTTTAACAGTAGTATTTGATTGCGTTCCTCCTTGTTCTGGATAAGTTCCATGGCCGCATTGAGGTGATAGACGATATTAAAAAGATTTGTCTTCCCATCATGTTGTTTGAATTTCTGATACAACAGGCGGCCAATGGTCAGATGTAGTTTGGTTTTGCGGACCTTATCGGTCAAGGCATCCACAGTATGGTGAATGCGGTCGTGTAAAAAACTGAATCTCAGATTAGAGGCGTCGGGATTTTCTTTCTCGTCGGTGTGGACGGTTGTTTCGAGATCGTCCAGCGCAAGGATTAGTTCCTTTTGGCGGGCCTCTTCCAGATCGCCGGCTGTTTTCGCTACTGTTTGCGCCATCGCCAGGGCAAGGGTTTCAAGGTCAAAGCGGGTGCCGATGCAGGCCGCCACGGTCAACGCATTGATGGTTCTGTCCGACAGGCGCGTAATTTTGTACATCATCAGGTCGACGACATTGGTGGTGATATCCTTTTGGGCGATCGCTTTGAGTCGATACTTCCAGATTCCCGGGTTCTCGTCGAACCAGATGTATTTCTCGTCATATAAGGATTCCAGAAATTGTTTTAGAAAAAAAGGATTACCGGTGGTTTTGTGCAGACACAGTTTAGCCAGCGGTTTGGCACGATCGGGGTCGCATTGAATGGTTGCGGCGACAAGTTCGATAATGTTTTCAAGCGGCAGCGGTTTCAGCGCAATCGTCGTCACGGCAAGCTGGGCTTTGCGTAAATCCATAAGTAATTGTCGTAAGGGATGCGCCGTATCGACTTCATTATCGCGGTACGCCCCTATTATAAAAAGATGGGCCAAGTCAGGGTCAAAGACCAGATGTTTAATCATCTTGATGGAGTCGGTGTCCGCCCACTGAAGATCATCCAGGAAAATTACCAGCGGTGTCTTCGCCGAGACAAAGGTCATCACAAATTGCTTGAACACAAGATTGAAGCGATTGCGCGCTTCGGCCGGCGGCAGGGGTACCGGCGGCACTTGCGGACCGACGATCAGTTCTATTTCCGGAATGACGTCGACTACAATGCGCAGGTTTGCGCCCAAATTTTGGTCCAGATGTTTGCGCCAACGTGAGATTTCGTCTGTATCTTGCGTGAGGATGTGTTGGATGAGTTGGCGAAAGGCACTGACCAGGGCCGTATGGGGAATATCGCGCTGGAACTGGTCGTGTTTGCCGGCAATGAAACGGGCTTGCGCGGCGGTAACCGGTTTTCTGATCGTGTCAACGAGCACCGATTTGCCGATACCCGCATACCCGGATATCAGGCAAAATTCGGTTGCGCCTTCACGTACACGGCTGAAAGTCACCAATAATTTGTCCAACTGAGTTTTACGGCCATACAGTTTGTTCGGAATTTCAAACCGGCGCGAAAGATCTTTCCGGCCGGGCAGCAATGCATAATGCACATCACCGTTCGAGGCGCGATGGAGGCAGTCGATCAGATCCGCTTTCAATCCGTAAGCACTTTGGTAGCGATCCGAGGCGTTTTTAGCCAGCAGTTTGATGATAACCGCAGCGACCGCACTAGGGATGTCCGGCCGCAGTTCATTGATCGGTGGGGGCTGTTTGGCGATGTGACAATGCATCAGTTCCAGTGGATCCGACGTTTGAAAAGGCAGGCGGCCGGTAACCATTTCATACAATGTGATACCTAACGAATAGTAATCACTGCGATAGTCAACACCGCAGTTCATGCGGCCGGTTTGTTCCGGTGAAATATAAGCCATGGAACTGGCGGTCATGCGCACGTTCATCGGTGTTTGTGATTGTCCGGCAGATGAATCCGCGTTGTTGAAATCGATGATCTTGACGAGATCACCGGCAGGATTGATAACGATGTTGGCGGGGTTGATGTCCCGGTGGATGATATCCTGCTGGTGGATATCGCTCAGTGCTTCGACGCATTTGATGGCGATGCGCAGAATCTGTTGGGTCGACGGCCGCTGCAACCGGCAGTAATTCAGAAACGTTTCACCTGCAAAATCCTCCAGCACCAATGCTGTTTTCGCCCCGAAAACGTCTAATCCGTATGTTCTGATGACTCCCGGGCCGGTCAGGACTGTCAATAGTTCATGCTCGTAATTAAGCCGCTGCACGGCGGCTGCATCCGGGTAATCAGCAGAAGGCACTTTTAAGACAACCGGACGGTTATCTCGCTTGCGCACCGCCCGATAGACAATTGTTTTGCGGCTGGAATAGATCTTCGATGTGACCTGGTATGCTGAAATCACTTGCATTTGAGTTTTCTCCGCGGATTGATTTTTTTATTGGAGCGATAATTAAATTTTTTTCTTGAATCAGCCGAAAAATAATATTAGAAACAAAAAAGAAATGCAAAGGTAAAAATCGCGACGCGCTCGATTTCACCTCATTAGATCCAAGGCTAGTTTTTTCGAATCCGGAATATCTTCGATAGTATAGACCGCGCACCGCCAAGGTTTTCCATCCCGGTTGAACATGCGCCGATCTAAGTTGAGCTATACGCAGGAATGAAGAAAAAACGGATTTTGATCGTCAATTGTTATTTTGATGTAACACGCTTTGCCGTTCAAAGAAACACGAATGTTCCTCAGGCCATGGCACCGGCTTTTCTGGCTGGTGTTTTTTCATCCAGACATTGCGATATAAAGATATACAACGAGCAGTATTTTGGCCATCTGCAGAATCGTCGCCTGTTGGCTTGGCCGCATATGCTCGTTTTAACAGGCCTTTCGGTTGCCTTTGACCGAATGCTGCATGTGACCGCATATGCCCGCAGCTTAAACCCCAAGGTAGTTGTCGTGGCCGGCGGTTCGGCCATCCGCGCAATACCGCGTTTTGCGGAACGCTTCTTTGACTATTGTTGCATCGGTGATGTGGAAGCGATCAAAGATGTGATCGAGGACGTTTTCGGACTGCGGTATGTCTCACGAGCCTTTTTGAAAAATCAATGGGCCCTGCCGCGTTATGATTTGCTTCCATGGATGGGGTCACGCGCCTCTTATGTGGAGTCGAGCCGCAATTGTTACTACGCGTGCAGCTTTTGTTCTATATCGGCCGAAGGCGGCGATTACCGCACCTATGAGCTGGAGCACATCCATCGCCAGTTTCTGGCGCTCGGCCGCCGTAAAACCATTGTTCTTTTCATTGACAATAATTTCGCCAGTATCGATAAAGCCTTCTTGCAAAAGCGATTCACGCTGTTAAGCCGTTTGAAAGCAGAGAAATATTTTCTGGCTTGGGCGGCATTGGTGTCATCCGAATTTTTCCTGGGCGACGTAAACCTGAAAAATGCCCGTGATTCCGGTTGTGTACTGCTTTTCAGCGGTGTGGAAGCGTTTGACAGCGAAGCGTTGCTCGGATTCAATAAGTATCAGAACACCGGGCAGCACCAAATTGCTTTGATCGAAAAGTGCCTCAATGCCGGAATCGCGTTTAACTACGGGCTTGTCTTTGATCCGGCCACTCGCATGGTAGCCAATATGCGCGCTGAACTGGATTTTTTCCTGAACACACCCGAAATTCCGCTCCCCTGCTACATTTCATTTGCCGCACCGTTACTGGGTACTTCCTATTTTTACGATTGCCTGACTCACAACCGTTTCCTGCCCAATGTCAAATTACGTGATATCGATGATACGACCATTGTTGTTAAATGCGCGGACCGGATGGACCGTTGTGTAGAATTTATAAAAGATCTTCAGTACCTTACCGGCTACCGTCTCAAGGTACTCAAACACGCCAAAGCCTTTTACCGGCACTACCGGAGCAGACTACCGGCATTTCAAATGCTGCTGTGTCTCAATCCGGCCCTTATGCTATGCACGCCGCGTTTGTCGCTTTCAAGCCGACCGGAGATAATGGCGGTGAACCTGCTGCAATGTCTCAAAAAACAAAAGCGAACCTTTGTCGGATCGACCGAGCCGTTGGATCGCGCGTATACACCGGCGTTTCGCATCGAATCGCGCTATGCCCGTTATTTCCAGCCCACCATGCTTACCGACGCCGGTGGTAATCTGAATGAGGATTTACAGACGGATCTGTTGTGCGCACACGACAGCGGGCGTTTTGATTCCGGCGGCAATGCAAAACAGTCGCGCCACAAGAAATAGCGCCCTGAAATCGCAGGGCGGTTTTCAATGTTTGGTTTTTAGACGAATCATTTTTTTTTCCCAGGCGTCGCGCATCCAGTTGAATTGAAAGGAGAGATTCCATGATGATGTCACCGGGCTTTGACACTACCGAAGCAACGGCCCTTGTGAGTATTTGCTCGCATGTAAACGGACCGAATCCCCCTGGAACCGTTCCCTTGAAAATGCCGCCTGTCCCTGAAGGCTGGCGGCAGGACTATGTTTCGCCGGTTGTGGGTAAACTTTATAACCGTTTTGAGATCTGGACCGGGCCGGATCAAAAAGCCGCAATCGCTTTTCGCGGAACCGTTCCCGAATACGAAAGCACTTTGGAAGACGTCCTGTCCGGAATGATTCCGGCCGAAGGGAAGATGACCCTGCCGTCTTTGGGCACGGAGCCGATCCCATATCGATTGGCCGCCAACCCGCAAGCGGCGGTGCATGCCGGTTTCACTGTCGGCACCCTTTTGCTGGCGCCGTCAATGGTCGAACAAATCAAGCGGTACATGGACAGAGGCATCACCGGTTTTTATATCACCGGGCACAGCCAGGGCGCGGTGCTGGCGACCCTGTTCCGGTCGTATCTGGCCTATGCACCGGTGGACGGGCTTGCGCCGCAGCAGATGAAGGTATATGTTTTTGCTCAGGCCAGTCCGGGCAATGCGCGCTATGCCTTTGATTTTGAGCATCTGGCAGCCAATGACGGTTATGCCTTCAGAGTCATCAACGACCAGGATTGGGTCCCGCAAATGCAACTGACTGTGGAAACCTTCAAGAATATCAATTCGCCCAATCCGTTGGAGTTGATCGATGCTGTGCTGGCCGGTATGCCCGAGTGGAAAAAACTGCTGATCAAAGGGGCGCTGAAGATTATCGACAACGAACTGGTCGGCGCCCAGGAAAGATTGACCGTCATTTTGGGCGATATCGTAAAAAAACTGTTCGAATTCGAACTCGGCGCTGATTTCAAGATTCCTGATTTTGTCGACACCATGAATTACGTTTGCTGCGGCAATCCATACGTCCTTAAAGGCGTACCGGGCAAGAACCCCATCGACCCCGAAGATTTCATGTGGCAGCACCACGCGGATATGTACTACTATCTGCTCACCGGCAAACCGGTCCCGGAACGTGAAACCGGAAAATCCGGCCGGAAGACGGCCTTGGCCTGAACCAAAGCCACTATTTGCGGATGGTCCCAAGGTAGCATGTCATGACAGTGAAAAAAACCAGTGTCGTGTTGACTTTTGACCAGGCGATCGAGGCCGTTTGCGCCGATTTGCGCCAATACGATCCCCAAATCGTTTTGATCGGCGGGTTACTGCAATTGATATCGGGGGGAAGCATTGCGGTTAAAAGCGATCTGGCTAAAAACGGGGCCTGGATCAGTCAACCCGGACAGCGCAGGATGCGTTGGATCGCGGGGCCCGAACTGGTAGAAGAAGCCTGCCGTCTATTGGTTGATGCCGAACTCGAACCCGAAGTGCTGGCTGCCGTGTGCACCCGTGTTTTCCATAGCCGGTCGGTGGTGGACACCGACCCGGCCACCGGCCGACAGGGCCTTCGCATTGATACCGGCATCGAAACCTATCGTTGCCGCCAATGCGGCCGCTGCTGCCGCGCTCTTGCCTACCATGACGCCGTGACCGCCGAAGACGTGGCGTGTTGGAAGAAACTGCAACGCAACGACATCCTGGCCTGGGTGGGTGTTTATAAGCGCAACAACCGGACCGCATACCGCATCTGGCAAAAACCGGGCACCCGCCGGTTGGCCGAAATATGCCCCTTCCTGAAATACGACTCCCCGCGCAACCGCTGGTTGTGCCGAATCCACGACGTCAAACCGGCCATCTGCCGCCAATACCCGGTCAGCCGCAAGCACGCCCGCATGACCAGGTGTCCGGGGGTCGATCGGCCAACCGGCGCCAAGTCGGGATAATTCCCAGATGCGATTGCTTTGTTGAAAGCGCCTAGCACCTTGACTTTATGGTCATTGTATGTCTTTGTTGATCGGCTAAAATGAATTTTTAACGGGAGTTACCGTGTATTTATATCGTACCGCGTTGATTTGTTTGCTGGGCTTGTGGTTGGGGCTGGCCGGATGTCCCTCGTCGTCACCGCCGCCGGGCCTGGAGCGCTTGTTGCCGCCGGCCGGCATCCTCAAGGGGGTTGAAGCGGCCGGCAAGCCGATGGTGTATGTGGGGCCGCAACTGTTCGATTATATGAACGGCGGCGCCGACCTTTATTATGAGTACGGTTTTGAACAAGCCCTGGTGCAGCGCTATAAAACGCCCCAAGGCGGCATAACCGCCGAAATTTATCAGATGCCGTCCGCCGCGGATGCGTATGGGATTTTTTCCACCGATCGCACCGGCGACCATCCGGCCATTGGGCAGGCCGCCGCCTTGAAATTCGGTTTGCTGACTTTTTGGCAGGACCGTTATTTTGTGCGCCTGTTTGCCGACAAGAGCACCGCTGCGAGCGGCTTGACCAGCTTGGGCCGCGCCGTGGCCGCCACGATCGGGACCACCGGCCCGGCACCCGCGATGTTGGCGGCCAAGTCTCTGGCAGCCATTCCCGCCGACACGATTCTCTACTTCAAGGGGCCGGTCGCCCTGAACAATGTTTATTTTCTCTCCCATGACAATGTGTTGTCCCTGCAACCCGGCGTCTCCGGCATCACTTTCGCTTATCCGGCCGCCGGCGAGGAGGCGCGGATAATTATGGTGCAATACCCGGATACGCAAGCCGCCGAGACGGCCTTTGACCGGTTGTGCGCGGCCACGGCTTTCAAACAGGCCCAAGTGGCCGGCCCGGTTTGTTCCGGGCAGACACGTAACGGGCACGGCGGGGCGCGTCTGCAGGCGGATCGCATCGCTTTGATACTCGATGCGGCGCAGGCGGGGGCGCTGGCCACCCATTTAAATCAAATTACAGGTGCCGCGACTTAAATGATGAAGAATTTGGGTTTTTTTCTCAAAATGGCGATGATGGGATCGCTGGCCGGTCTGGCCGGTGCGGTGGTGCATTATTTTATCGGCAAAGGGTTGTTATCCTGGTTGATCGCCGGGGCGGCGATTGCGTTGGTTGTCTGTCCGGGGCGGCTCGCAGGCGGCGGCAATCTGGCACGGCGCGTGGCGTGGGGCCTCGGGGGGCTTCTGATTATCGCCGCGGGCGATTACCTGGGCCGTTTGATCAATTATACTCTGGTGGCCTGGGCCCTTTTGGGGACGATCCTGGTGGCGGGCAGCGCCGGTGGGGGATGGGGTCGCAAGTCGCTGGGCGGTGTTCTGGGCTTCTTGGCCGGCTTGGTGGGTATGCATGCCTTGCCCCTGATGACGATTGTTGTCCTGCCGACGCTGGGCGTGGCGACAACGTTCAGTTACGATATTGAAGAAATCGGATTTTTATTGACCGGCATGCTGATCGCATCGGCATCGGTGTTGCTGCGCAAGGAAAACACCTTGCCGGACTGAGAATTACGCGACAGGAGACGCGTTCACATGAGCAAGTTTAAAAAATGGAAGATATCACGCCGTGGGTTCATGCGGTTGTCGCTGACCGGCCCTCTGGTCATGTCGGGGTGGTTTGCCGGTTGTCATGGCAAAACGCACCCGGTGCGTCAGGCCAAGGCCAATCCGTTTGTGAAAAACGGCAAACCCCTGCTGGTCAGTGTCGAAGGGTCCGACGTTGCTAAGATGCTGGCGGCCGGGCTGGAGGCGCTGGGCGGATTAAAAGCGCTGGTCGGCAACGCGCAACAGGTGGTGATCAAACCGAATTTCGTTTTTCCGCAAGCCTATCCGGTGACCTCCGATCCGGCCATGATTTTCGCGTTGGCCGATCAGGTCCGCGCTGCCGACGCCGGTGGGGTGGACGTATTTGACGCCCCCGGAACCTATATGATCGGCAACGAACAGGCTTCGTTTACCTTCAATGATGTGATCCGGGACGGTCAGAAGCGCGGTATCGCGGTCACCTGTGGCGATTCGGGGCGGCGCCGGGATTTTGTCGCTACCCGGAAAGCCGGCTGGCAGGCGTATGAGGAAATCCTGGTGCATAAGAAAATCTACAATGCGCCGGTGGTCATCAACACCCCCACCCTCAAACGGCACCACACGTCGTTTTTAACCGCGGCGCTTAAAAATCATTTTGGCGCGGTTTACGGCCCGCAGCGCTGGGACGCCCATGTGCGCGGCGAAGGGTTCAAGAAAATGGGGGAAAAGGCCAAAACCCGGCCCGGCCTCGCGTTTCGTGACCAAGCTCATTTCATGCAGGCGTTGGCGGAATTTGCCGATGCCGTGCGGCCGGAGCTGACGGTGGTGGATGCCCGCACGCTGCTGATCAAAGGTGGTCCCACGCGCTGGAAAGGCAAACTCAAGGAAGGGGTCAACCGGCTGATCATGGGCTGGGATATGGTCGCCATCGATACTTATTGTTCCCGGTTGATGGAACAGCATGACAAATCCTACACCATCGACATGATCACGCCTTACCTGGAAGCGTCCGCGCGCCTGGGTCTGGGCACTTTTGACCTGAGCCGGGTCGAAGTTGTTGAGTTGAAAGTTTGATTTAAACCTTCACGTCAGAGAATACATGCGACCCACCGCGATCATCCAACGCTATCTTTTTTTTGAGATGATCCCGCCGTTTGCGGTCAATCTGGTTTTTTTCACGTTCATATTTTTGATGACCAAGATACTGGACATCGCCAATATGATCGTCAATTACCGGGTTGATATGGCGACGGTATTTCGGTTTTTACTTTACGCCATGCCGTTTTTTCTGATTTTCGTGATCCCGATCGCGGTGATGATGGCGGTTCTGTTGACCTTTCTGCGCATGTCGAACGACAATGAGATTGTCGCGTTAAAGTCCGGCGGGGTCAGCCTGTACGCCTTGTTGCCGCCGGTGGTGGTGTTCTGCCTGCTCGGTTGCGCGATTTCCGCCTTCATGGCCATTTATGCCAATCCCTGGGGCCGCTCCGCGACCCGCGCCCTGACGTATAAAGCCGCCGCTTCCCTGGTCAACTTCGAGCTGAAGGAACGCGCCTTCAACGATCAGTTCGACGGGGTCATGCTGTACGTTAATCATTATGATGTCAAACGCCGCACCTTGATCGATGTCTTCATCGAAGACAAGCGTCAGGCCGACCGCTCGGCCATGATCGTGGCCCCAAAGGGCCGCATCTATTTTGACGAGGAACAGATGGCGGTGCACCTGGCGCTGTTCGACGGCATGATCAACCGGGTTGATCTGGCAACCCGGTCGGTGCAAAATATCCGTTTTGACAAATATGATCTCAATCTCGACTTAAAGCCCCAATTGGCCTTTACGCGTGGTAACAAGGAAAAAGATGAAGAAGAAATGAGCTTGGGGGAACTGCGGCACTACTTGCAGCACCGCACGGCCCGTGACCACGATTACTTTGTGGCGCTCACCGAATTTCACCGCAAGTTTTCGGTGCCTTTCGCCTGTCTGGCACTGGGTGTCTTAGCCGTGCCCCTGGGGGTCCAATTGCGTTCGGCCAAACGCTCCTTTGGTCTGGGGTTCGGGCTGTTCTTTTTCCTGGCGTATTATTTGATGCTGTCCGCCGGTTGGATTTTGGGTGAAGCGGGCGTCTACCCCCCGGTGATCGGCCTGTGGGTGCCGAATGTTGTTTTAGGCGGCACCGGCGTTTATTTGTTGATCCGGGCGGCCAATGAGCGCCCGGCCATTGTTCAGCAGTTGATCCGGCTGGTTGGCCGCCGCAATGAAGCCCGAACCGGTTGACGCGTACTCGGGTTTGACAGGACCACAATTTAACCATGAAAATCATTGATCGCTATCTGATTTATCGCATTGTCCGGTATACGGCGATCATCCTGTTTGCTGCGGTGGCGCTGTTTGTCATTATCGATTTTTTCCAGAAATTTGAAAAATTCGTCAAGGCCGATGTCCCCTTTGCCCTGGCGGTGTCCTATTTCATCAACATGGCGCCGCTGCTGGTGGTTCAGATAACGCCGTTGAGCTTTTTGCTCGCGGTTATGATCATCCTCGGGCTGATGAGCAAACATAACGAGATCGTGGCCTTAAGGGCCGGCGGCGTCAGTATTTATCGGCTTGTGCGGCCCATCCTGCTGACGAGCGTGGCGATGAGTCTGTTTATGTTTGCCCTGGCGGAACTGGTGATCCCATATACTGCGGCCAAAGCCAATCGCATCTGGCTGCATCAGGTGCGCAAAAAACCGCTGGTGACCACCCGTTCCAAGGATATTTGGCTCAAGGGCAACCGTAGTGTCCTGCACATCAACTACTACCAACCCAAAAGTGATTTGATTCAGGGCGTGACCCTGAATCGCTTTGACCGGGACTTTCGCCTTATTTATCGTATTGACGCGGCCAAGGGGGTCTATCAGGGGGAAGAATGGTTGTTGCAGGATCTGATGGAGCAGCAATGGGATGAGACCAGGCAAACATTTCAGAGCCGGTATTTTGAGGCAAAAATGCAGGCCCTTGACCTCAAGCCCGCGGATCTGGCGGTGGCCGTCAAGAAATCAGAAGAGATGAATATTTTCGAGTTGTTCGCGTATGTCGGCAAGGTTGAAGGCGAGGGCTACGACGCGACCCGGTACAAGGTCGATCTGTTCGGCAAAGTCGCCTATCCGCTGGTTTGTGTGATCATGGGATTGGTTGGGGCGGGCATCGCCGGGCGGGGGCGGATACGGGAAGGATTGCCCGTGAGCATCGCCTGGGGTTTGGGGATTGCGTTTTTGTACTGGATCTTCAATAGTTTTTGCATGTCACTGGGCTATGGGGGCGTGTTGCCGGCCGTGCTGGCGGCCGGTGCGGCTGATTTTATTTTCGGTTGTTTCGGCCTTTATAGCCTGTTGCATGCCGAGTAAGATGCAGCTTTAGATGATTATAGATAATGTTGGTGGGCATGGCCCACTCTACCTGCCATTGTCGTTGGATAGGGGGGTAGGGTGGGCCATGCCCACCGGATCGAGCTGACTGCACGGCCCCGAGATTCTGCAATGGCAGCCATTCGACAAAAAATCGAAACCATCATCAAGGCCCCCCGGCCCCAACCCTTTGCGGTTCTCAATGCGGGGTTACGGTTGCTGGCCAAGGGGTACGGCGCAGTGACGGCGCTTCGAAGCGCACTGTATCGGAAGCGCTGGTTGACCTCGACACGTTTGGACTGCGCCGTGGTTTCGGTGGGCAACATCACGGTCGGTGGCACCGGCAAAACCCCGATGACGCTCTATCTGGCTGAATTGATCAAAAAGCTGGGGTATCGCGTGGCCATTCTCAGCCGTGGCTACAAGGGAACTTGTGAAAAAAACGGGGGGCTTGTTACCGATGGTCAAGGTGTGCTTATGACCGCTGCGTCGGCCGGCGACGAACCATTTTTGATGGCGCAACAACTAAACGGGGTGCCGATCATGGTGGGGCGCAACCGCGCGGATATGGGCCGCAGGGCCCTTCGGGACTTCGCGCCCGATGTTATCCTGCTCGATGACGGGTACCAGCATCTGCGACTGGAACGCGACCTGAATCTGCTGTTGCTCGACCACCAATGGCCGGTGGGCAACGGTCACGTGCTGCCGCGCGGGCCGCTGCGTGAGTCGCTTGGTGCGTTAAACCGCGCCGATGCGGTGGTATGGACCCGCGCGGACGCGGGCAACGGCACGTCTCTTGACGGCGTGGCACGGCAGTTGCGGGACACGCCCCAATTCAGGGCCTGTCATCATTCTGTGTTGCTAAAAACAATTACCGGCCGGTGTTCGTTTAAATCCTCCGAAAACGGTTGCGCGGCCGGCGATACGGTCGACCTGCACGGGGTCAACATTTTTGCCTTTGCGGGGCTGGCCGCGAACGATAGATTTTTTCATGCCTTGACCGCCAAGGGCGCCCGCATTGTCGGTCACGAGGCGTTTGCGGACCATCATGTCTATTCGCAAGCCGATCTGACACGGCTTGTTCACCGCATCAGGCAATGTCGGGCCGATGTCTGCGTGACGACGGACAAGGATTTCGTGCGATTGTCCGACCCGGTTGACTGGCCCGTAGATCTGCTGGTGTTGGGGGTGCGGCTGTCCCTGGGGAATCAAGCGGATGAGTTTTGCCGGTTTATTGCCGGGCACCTGCAAAAAATCATCGCCAACCGGTCGCAAGCAAAGACTGCGGGCGATAAGCATCGATGAATATTCTGATCGTCAAACTGGGCGCCCTTGGTGATGTGATCAACACCCTGCCGTTGGCCGTCAATTTGAAGGCCCATTTCAATGCCCGCATCCATTGGTTGGTTGAACCGCTCAGCTTGCCGCTGTTGGCGACGCATCCGGCAGTCGATTGTCCGATTGTTTTTAGAAAGAAACAGTGGCGGACGCAGGCGGCGGGCGTTTTGCGGCAGATTCGGCGCCGCCGGTTCGATGTGGTCCTCGACCTGCAGCGGCTGCTGAAATCGGGCCTGTTTACCATGGCCGCCATTGCCGGCCGGCGCATCGGGTTCGATCGGGAGCGCTGCAAGGAGATGACCTGGATGCTGCCCCTGGAACGGATTGCACCGGCGGATGCCGGCCGGCATATGTTGCTGCAATATCTCGAATTTGCCCGGCATCTGGGCATTGCCGCGCCGGGCAGCGATTGGGAACTGCCGATTCCGGCCCCCTTCAATGCGGCCCTTCCCTCGCGGTACTGTGTGTTAAATATCGGTGCGACCAAACCGGCCAATCGCTGGACCGTCGAGGGCTTCAGCGGATTGGCGCGTCGGTTGAATGTTGAAAAAAAGATTACCTGTGTTCTCACCGGCGGCCCCGAAGACCGTCTGCTGGCAGACCGGATCATGGTGCAAAGCGATGTCGATTTGATCAATCTGGTCGGCCGCACCTCCTTGATGGATCTCAAAGCGGTGCTGTATCACGCTGGCGCCGTGGTGAGTTGCGATACCGGGCCCATGCATCTGGCGGTTGCCCTGGGCAAACCGGTGGTGGCCCTTTTTGGACCGTCCGATCCGCGCCGGACCGGCCCTTTCCGGGGGCAGGTGATTCGGAAAAAGTGGCCTTGTTCGCCCTGCAACCAGCGTGTTTGTGAAACCGCTGCGTGCATGCAGGCGTTGACGGTTGATGATGTTTATGCACCGTTGGTGCGTTATCTTGAGGAGAGGGGATCAGGGCAGGGCGTTGAGCGCTGACGCAAAAGCCTGTGACAGGGCTTGCGGCAGTCCATGTTTGGTCACGGCGCGTGACCAGCGCTTCAGGTAGTACTGGGTGAGGCGTGCCGGACCTTGTTTGCAAAGGCGCGCCTTGTCGAAATCGATCAGATAAATTCGATTGGCGGCGTCAACGATGACATTGCCGGGATGCAGATCCACGTGGTGGATGCAATTTCGAATTAACCGGTCGACTTGAGCGGCAACCGCCGGCATCAGGCCCAGGGTTTTGAGGTTATCGAGCAGGGCCAATTGCGCCAGGGTTTGATGCGGATCGATGGCCCGTGTAACGAGCCAGGCCTGGTAGAGCCGGCGGCCCCGATAAACAAAACCGACCGGTTCCGGGGACTGCACGCCGATCGATCTGGCTTGGCAGTACCAGTCATACTCCTGTTCGCCTCGTGTTTTTCTGAACCTCAAATACCAGCAGCGATTGAAATGACGAATCAGGCCACCGCGCCGGTAAGGTTTGATGATCACCGGCCCGATGGCGTCCAAAGCGGTGCGCAGCATTTGGCCGCGTCCGGCCAGGGGCATGTGTTGCCGGTTTGCGGAATTTGAAATACGGGCGATGAGGTCGGTAAGGGTCGCCTCCGGCAATTGTTTTTGCGACCCATAATAAAAGGATCCTTTTGGCTGGAGGATGATCGGCGTCATGTTGCTAACAGGCGATCGACGGCGTGGATGACCCGGGCCGGCGCCAGGCCCTGCATGCAGGCGTTGGTTTGGGTGGGGCAGGTGTTGCCGCCGTGGGGACGACACGGTTTGCAGGACAAATCCGACCGTTCGACGATGATGGCCCGGTTTTTCCAGGGGTAAAACCCGAATCGGGGTGATGTGGCGCAAAAAACGGCCGCCGTGGGCACCTTGAAAGCTGATGCCACATGCAGCGACATGCTGTCGTTGCAAACGATCAGCCGTGCATGTTTGATGATATACAAAAGGTCCGACACGGTTGTCCGGCCCGCCAGATTGACAATATCCAGACCCGTGGCGACCTGCCGGGCGACGTCCGCTTCGGCCGGCGCACCAATGACAATCACGCCGAGCCCCCTGGCCTTCAGATGTGCCGCCACCTGTCTGAAGCCCTGGTGGTGCCATCGTTTGGTCGGCCAGGCGCTGCCCGGCACGAGTACGGCGTAGTTGTTATAAACAGGTGCCAATAGATCCGTCGCCTTTTGAGTCAGCTCCGACCGGTGAGGGGCGAAAAGACGCAGGCGCGTGTCCGTATGTTGAAGTGGAAGTTCGTTTTGAAGCAATGCCAGATTTCGAATAACGTCGTGCGGGGCGTGGGGGCGCGGCCGTTGGTGGTTATACAGTGATGCAAACGCCGCGGTTTTGAAACCGATGCGCACTGGAATCCGGCTCAGCCAGAGTGTCATTGCCGTGCGGCGCGAGCGGTGCAGGGAGTAGGCCCGGTCAAAGCGCATGGCGCGCAATCTGCGGGCGGTGCGGTAAATGCCTGGAAAACCCGCGTCGTTGTTGCGTTTGTCAAAGGGGATGACCCCGTCGAGCAACGGATCGCGTTGCACGAGTTCCGCCGCCGCCGGGGTGGTCATCATCCAGATGCGGGCCCGGGGATGGATTTTTTTTAACCCGGTGATAACCGGCGTCGATAAAATCGTGTCGCCCAGAAAACTGGTCTGGACCAGCAGTATTTTAAGGTTTGGTTTCAATAGCCGGGTCCTGAAGCTGTGAAGCGGTCATGCGTTTGGGTGATTCAGTCAAGTGCAAGCTTATATTGAATCCCGGCCCCAGCGTCAAGGTTCGATAGAAGGTGATCCAGGGGAAACCGCATTTGGAAAATTGAAGGGTAAATCCAATAAAAACGGCTCAATCCGGTGGATACGGCCCACAATCCTACCCGGAGGTGATTGCGGGTGGGCCGTGCCTTCCAACATTCCCCGGTGCCCGGCTTTGTGCGGCACATCAATGGGTTAGGCCCCAAAAAAAGGTTGAGCTTCACCGGTAACCGGTATATACCGGCGACAGTCATTTTTTAGCAAACAGGCTTCAAATAAAGACGCGCGACGTTTCCGGCAAAGACGGAGGGGGGCGCGGAACGTTTAAGAATGATAGCATCGGATGGATTTGACGATAAGCCAAAAGCAAAGTGCAAAGGGAAATGACTTGATCGATAATCTCGTACGCAAGGCGGTTTATGTCATTTGTCCGGTTTTTTTGATTTTGACGCATCATGTCGCCCATGTGGGCAGCGTGAGCCTGGCGTTGTTGACGTTGTTGGGATTGTGGGTCATGGCGTCCAAAGCCCGGCGGCCCGCAATTTCACCCGCTGAAAAATGGATGCTGCTAAGTTTTGCCGCCTATACGTCGATTTACCTGCTTTCCTTCGGTCTGAACACGATGACCGGGAATTTAGTGAATCCCCATACGAAATACCTCGAAAAGCACTTTTGGATGCTTTATTTTATTCCGGTTTTTTATCTGTTTCGTTACTTACGTCTGAACCCGGCGATTTTTTGGTGGGCTTCGGCCATCGGCGCCGTCATCACCGGCCTTTATACCCTGCAGGATACCCGCTGGCTGACGGTCTCCATGCGGGTCAAAAGCGCGTACCATCAGATTATTTTCGGCGACCTGGCGCTTGTGATGGCCTTTTTCAGCCTGACCGGATTGAAGTTTTTTTGGGATGAGCGCCGGGGATTGATTGCGCTGCCGTTGGGCGGATTTTGTATGGGGCTTTTGGCCTGCATCTATTCGGGGACCCGTGGGGCGTGGATTGCCCTGCCGGTAATGGTGTTTCTGATTTTGTGGCAATATGGCCCGACCATGCGGCCGGTTTGGCGTTTTGCACTTGGTGGCTTCATTTGCATGGTCTTTGTGCTGCCGTTTTTCTTCCCGCAGACTCAGGCGATGTCCCGTGTTCGCAGGATGGTGAATGAAGTCGATTCCTATTTTAAGGGGAATTTCAGGGGGGGCGCCGATATGCGCCTTGAGATCTGGCGCGCATCCATGGCGATCATTAAAAGTAATTCGGTATTGGGTGCCGGACCGGGCGGCTTTAACGCCAAAGCCGATGCGCTGGTCAAGGCCGGCAAAGTTCAGCCCAATGTGCGCCGGTTTACAAACTCCCACAACATTTATTTTTCAGCCATGGTGGAGTGCGGTGTCCTGGGCCTGTTGGCGACGTTGACGATTTTTATCCTACCGCTTGCTCTACTCATAACGCTCCGCAAAGCCGCACCGCATCGTGATGCCGTTTTTGCCGGCCTTATTCTGATTTGCGGTTACCTGCATTTCGGGTTGACCGAGACCATTACCGCCCGCAGTGCGTTTGTTTCATTCTATGTCATTAATCTGGCCTTGCTCTATTCGTTTGTCCGGTCGGAGCCGCTTACTCACACGGCCTGATCGGCTTCAAGGGGCGCTAAAAAAGTTTCTAGTTTTGCTTTGTTTCCAGGCCGCTTTCCTGGCAAATAGAACAATTGCTCAGGATTGACGACCGCGGCCCCACCGTCCTTGTTCAGCAACACATCGTTGTGTGAAAAATCAGTCAGATCAAATCCGGCCCGATTCAGAGTGCGATAAAGATCGATCAGTTGCGCCATGATAACCTGTTTCTGATCCGGGGTTTTGGGCGGTTCAACACCTTCTGCCGGGCGGGTGCAGATAATCGAAATATAGACACGTTCAACTTTTATGCGCCACACAGCCAACGGCCTTGGGGTATCGACTTGGAGACGGTGTAGTAGTAAGCTGTTTTGCCAGTGTCTGAAAACACGATTGCGCGACGCGTTGCGTTTACGGCTGTGTTGGGTTTCAAACCGGATGGATAAATTCCGGCCGGCAACCTGGAGGGTGAATTGCCCGTTTGGTGTTGCCTGTAATTTCTTTATTTGGTTTTCTGCGCGCAACCGTCGGGTAAGCGATTGCGCCAGTTCCGCACTGCAAACGCGGCGGTCAAAAACCATAAATAGATCCCCGGTCTGAACGCAAGAAAAGGGATCACGGGTTCGAAACATCTTGCGGATATACGCCGCCAGGCTTTTGGCCCGCCGCCGACGGACGTAGTGACGCAGGGTGTCCAGGTCGTTGGGTTTGTATTTGAAGCCGCGTGCGTTGCAATAGTGTTGGTAATAATCCGCGATGGCCGGGTCTTGCCGTGGAGGTGAATAGGCCAACAGTACCGCTAAGTTCTTCAGACTGTTGCGCTTGCTGACCGGTGCGCGTCGAAGGGTAACCTGGTCGCCGTCAAGGGAATAGATGCCGGCCTCGGCGACCAGAAAATTGGCGGTTTGCAGATCGTTTTGGATGATACCCTTGTTATGATGGCCGGCAATGCACGCAATTAAACGACGGAACAACTCTTCCCGGGTTGCTTGTGACGGGCTTTGCGAGATGGTCTCGCCGAAGGCCTGCGCCTGCTCAATAAATTCAAACACAATTCCGAAAACATCGTGTTCGCACAGATAGCCGGAAAACAGAATTGCCGGTGCCAATTGGTCGCGCTCGATAAACGCCCGGCAACCGGCGGCGCTTCGCCGCCAGTGTGTCCGTGAGCGCCGGGTTGCGAAGTAGAGTTTGACGGCATAGTGGCCCTGGGGGCCACCGGCCAAAAAGGTAACCCGCTTGCCGCCAATGACACGAAATATTTTCAGGCATTCAATGTGACCAATGCCCGGCACATCAAGTGCAAAGGTTGGCTGCGACCCCGCGCGCACATGATCCTGGGACAGGGTGTTGAGAAATTGTTTTAGGTCTTTTGTTGATTTCAATCTACGTGTTATCGGGATGCTGATTTATTTTGGTTTTGCGAGACGGCCACGATGTCCCGGTACAGGTTGTCATAGGCCCGCGCCATTACGTTCACGCTGAATTTTTGCCTTAGATCTTCATAAGCTCTTGCGACACAGCCATTGCGCAAGTCAGCATGTGCCAGCATGGTTAGTAAATGGGTTGTAATTTTTTTTATGTCCGCCACAGGCGCAAGCAGTCCGGTTCGCCCGTGATCGACAATATCCGGAATACCGCCCGCAGCCGTTGCAACCACCGGCACTTTATACAAGAACGCGTCAAGCAGGGCGCTGCCCAGCCCCTCTGAGCGGGAAGTCGCCAGGTAGATGTCGAACAGATGATAGTACGGGGCCGGGTCCGACTGAAAGCCGGCGAAGCAGATATTGTTCAAGTTGAGTTCTTCGGCTTTGGCCTGCATGGTATTTAATAACGGGCCATTGCCGACCCAGATGAACATGAGGTCATCGCGCTGGCGGCTTAGTTCGGTCGCCACTCGTAAGAATGTAAGCGGGTCCTTGCGCTCTTCCACCGCAGCGACACAGCCGATTATTTTTTTTGACCGGTACTTTTCGCGCAGTTGCCGGCTGGTCTGATTGCACGCGGCCGGCTGCATCTTGATTGCGCTGGGAATGACCGGCAGCTTGTCGGCCGGCACGCCCCACGCCCGCATGCCTGCGTGGATCGCCTTTGACAAACAGACGATCTTTACTGCCTGCCGGTATTTATATTTGGTAAACGGGTTGTTCCCCGGCCGGTTGTCGACTCGTCGCGTGGTAATGACCGGCTGTTTGTGGACAGCTTGCCAAAACGCGGCCAACTGCAACCCCCGGACCTCATGGGCATGGATAAGATCATAGCCGGGCAGATGAGCACCGGCGATTAAAAACGGTTTGGTGATCGGTATGACCGGCAGACCGCTTTTAAGGGTTCGGCCGGCCAGCTCATGTCCACGCCGGGCAAGCAAAACAGACTGGTACCCCAAGGGCCTGAGCGCTTCCATCAAAAAGAGCGTCTGACGTTCGCCGCCCCGCCAGCCTTTGGCAAGATTGATGTGCAGTATTTTCATTTCATCGCAGGGGGCTGTTGTTTTTTGAATGTTAGCTCCAGGACTTTGGCGGCCATGATCAGCTCGGCATAGGATGCCATGGCCGCAATCAGCAAACCGCGCCATCCCTCCAGAATGCCGCCGCGCAAAATAGTATCTTTGGTAAAACGGAGTATCGGTCGTGTCAGCAGGTGCCAAACCGGATAGCGCATGCCGCCTTCAAATCTGTCCAGGGCTTTCCAGCTTGAATAGCGGTTGATTTTGTCGGCCCAATGCGAAATGGAGCGCACGGATTGATGGTCGATCCAGCCATTGAGCCGGCCGACCGAAGGAACCACCACTTTTTCGTGAACCCGTTTAGGTTTGAAAAACGCTTTTTCCCGGCGTAGCAGGCGCGTGATGCGATCATTGCCCCAACCCGCATACTTGATATGTTTGCCCATCAGGTAGTTTTTGCGGTTGATCTCATAACCGTCATGCGGTGGGTTCGACGCAAGCAGAGCGAGAATTTCATCGCGCAATGCTTCGGAAAGACACTCATCACAGTCCAGGAAAAAAACCCATTCCGTGCGGGCCTGCTTCAGCGCCCAGTTTTTTTGATCGGTCGGATTTTTGTATTCGTGCTCAAGGATGCGAACCGGATAGCGTGCGGCAATGGCCACCGTTGCATCCGTGCTGAAAGAATCGACCACCAGCACTTCGTCGGCCCACAGCGCGCTTTCAATACAGGTCTTGATATGCGTCTGCTCATTGAAACTCGGTATGATGACCGTAATTTGCGTGCTGGTATTATTCTTTGGCGGCATGGATACGTTCTTTGATGAGGGTTTCAAACATGGCATACAGATCCGGATGATTGCGCCAGCTATGAAGCAGCGGTTGCCAGCATTTGTCAAAGGCTTTTTGAAAGGTCACATTCAACCGGTAGCGCCTGACCGCATCCAGGTCCACCATTACCGGGCCTGACGGTGATATGACAAAATTTTCGGCTTTGGTGTCCGGTTGAACGAATCTGGCTTGTCCCATCCGTAAAATGATGTCAACCAGCTTGCGGGCGTTTTCGTGCAATTCTTCCGCGGATGGGTTTGTTGACGTAAAGTACTCGAACGCATCCACGCCGTTTACTTTCTCGGCGATAAAAAAAGCGCGTGACCGAAACGGCCCGTAACGTTCCTCAATCATTGCAACGGGATTCGCAACCGGTATCCCGGCCTTTCTGAGCCTCAACGCGTTTGACCAGGAGCGCGCCGCGCGTGTCGGTGTCAGAAGCCGCTTTAGCCGGTGTCGCCGGTTTTTGATATTGTAGCGCTTGATGACAAGGTTCATCGCATCGGTCTTTACAAAAACAACGGATGCCGTATTTCCTTTTTTTAGCCAAGTATTTGATTTTTCTAAAAAATCGTTTGGTTTTCGTAATATTTCTTTAAGGCCGGGCGCGTCATAGCGTCGCGCAACAATGGTTCTGTGGCGAAAATGTTTTGAGCCAATAACCCTATCACCATTGCTCATTGCCTGATTTGCCGACATAGTCAGATGACTGAAACCGAGTTAGTGCCCATCCGGAAATAGCATCTTTTGGCCCCTGGCGGCGTTCT
>JANQIE010000253.1 GCA_028282295.1 Desulfobacterales bacterium
TCGCGGTGGACACCCTTGCCGTCCGGCTAACAGTTCCCCCTGTCGGGTCTGTAGAGGACTTGCACCTCCAAGTGAGTGCGCCATGCCGGGCGCACAAAACAAAAAGCCCGCAATGATAACGGGCTTTAACGCCAATTCACGTCAAATGTCAAACAGGTTCTTTAAAGTGGTTCGAACAGCCTGGCCCCTAAGCGGTTTCGGCTACGTGCGCCGCTGCTTTTTCACCTTCATCGACCGCCGCCATGTTCATCGGAATGAATTTCGGTTTGTGCGCAAATTCATGTTTGACCGCTTCGCGCAAGGCATCCATACCGACAATATTGGCGCGGGCCACAAAGGCACTCAAAGCCACAATATTGGCGGCTTTGACACTGCCAAGCTTACCGGCGATCTCGATTACCGGCACCCCCAACTCATCGACATCATCCCTCCCGGAGCGGTCCGGTATCAAGGAGCTGTTGATGAAAATAACCCCGCCGGCCTTGACCGTATCGGCAAACTTGCCCAATGACGGCCGATTCATGGCCACCAAATGCCGGGGATTTTTGATGATGGGTGACCCGATGGGCCGGTCACTGACAACAACGGTGCAGTAGGCCGTGCCGCCACGCATTTCCGGCCCGTAGGACGGAATCCAGACAACCTCATGGCCTTCCTGCATGGCTGCGTGGGCCAGTATTTTTCCCATCAGCAAGATACCCTGCCCACCGAATCCGGCGAATTTGACTTCGCTTTGCATCGTGTTACCTCCTATGTTTTCCTCTTCAACCGATCCCCTGACGAAACGGCTGCGCCAAGACGGCGAATCTGATTTCCGTTCAGTGAACGCCCTGATTTTCAACCCGCGCCGTTGGGTGTTTTGTACTCACCCAGTTGATAATAGGGCAACAAGGTATCCTCGGCCCACTTAATCGAATCAATGGGGGTCATGCCCCAATTGGTCGGACAGGTACTCACGATTTCAACCAGACTGAAACATTTACCTTCCAGTTGATACGTAAACGCCTTTTTGATGGCCTGCTTGGCCTTGCGAATATACTTGGCCCGAATCACGGTTTGCCGGGCAATGTAGGCCGGTGTCTGCAACGCCGCCAGCAGCTCGGAAACCTTGATCGGCATCCCCACCTCGTCCGTATCGCGCCCGGCCGGAGAGGTGGTGGTGATCTGGTCGGGCATGGTGGTCGGTGCCATCTGGCCGCCGGTCATTCCGTAAACGGCGTTGTTTACAAAGATAGTCGTAAACTTTTCACCGCGATTGGCCGCGTGCACGATCTCGCTCATCCCGATGCTGGCCAGATCGCCGTCGCCCTGATACGTGAACACCATCAAATCGGGCCGCACCCGCTTGATGCCGGTGGCCATTGCCGGTGCCCGGCCATGGGCGGCCTCCTGAAAATCAAAGGTAAAATAATTATAGGCCAACACGGCACACCCCACGGGTGCAATCCCCACGGTGCGTCCCCGCACATCGAGTTCGTCGATGACCTCGGCCACCAGACGATGAATGATGCCGTGGGTGCAGCCGGGGCAGTAGTGCGTATCAACGTCGGCCAGTGCTTCAGGTTTCTGAAATATTTTTCCCATGTTGTTTACTCCATTATAGGGCCCATTCTATTATAGGGCCCATTCTATCAAAACAGGGTGAATGGACATTATTAATCGGCCAGCGACCGCACCACGTCCATGACCTCCTCGGGCGTCGGTACTTCCCCGCCGCATTTACCATACCAATGAACTTCCTTGCGGCCTTTGACGGAACGCTGCACATCTTCCAGCATCTGGCCCATGCTCATTTCAATGCTGATCACGGCGTTGCAACCGGATTTGGCGGTCGCTTCATAGACCGCATTTTCCGGAAAGGGGAACACGGTTTGCGGACGAACCATGCCCACCTCCAACCCATCGGCTTTCAAATTGTCGATCGCCGTGCGGCACACGCGACTCATGGTGCCGTAACTGACAATCAGCACCTTGTATTCGCTATCCAGATTATAAGGCTCGAAACGAACCTCGTCCTGTTGCATTCGTTCGTATTTGGCCTTCAACATCAAATTGTGTTCGTTGAGTTTTTCCGGGTCCAGAAACAAGGATTTCACCAGGTTGGGCCGATCACTGCCACGCTTGTCCATGCCGGTCGTGGCCCAATCGTTTTTGTTGGTCGGTTCGCTACGCAAATCGTCGGGAAACTCGACCGGCTCCATCATTTGCCCAATGAGCCCATCGCCGAGGATCATCACCGGATTGCGGTATTTCTCGGCCAAGGGAAAAGCCACCATGGTCATCTCAACGGCTTCCTGGACACTGGCCGGAGCGAACACAAGCATTCGAAAATCACCGTGCCCGATACTTTTGGTCGCTTGCAAATAATCGGCCTGGGACGGCAAAATACCGCCCAAGCCCGGTCCGCCGCGCATGATATTCACCAGCACCACCGGGCACTGGGCGCCGGCCATGTAGCTGATCCCCTCGCTCATCAAGCTGACGCCGGGGCTTGAAGACGTCGTGAAAACGCGCTCACCACAGCCGGCAGCGCCATACAGCATGTAAGAAACCGCCACCTCGCTCTCCCCTTGCAGAAAAACCCCGCCGACTTCGGGCAAACGCTTGGCCAGGTATTCGGCGACTTCGGATTGGGGAGTGATCGGATAGGCGAAATAGTTCAGGCAACCGGCTTTGATCGCCGCCTCACCGATGGCTTCATTGCCCTTCATCAGCACCTTGGCCATATTACTTGCCTCCTTTATTTTCGGTTGGCGCCTGGTCGGCAATTTCCCGGATCGTTATCGCGACATCCGGGCACATGGTAGCGCAGATCGCGCAAAACACACAGTCGTCCGGCCGGGCCTGTTTTGCCGGGAAGTACCCCTTGGCATTGACATCCTCCGATAGCGCCAGCACATTTTTGGGACAGGCTTCAACGCACACGCCGCATCCTTTACATTTATCCCTGTTGACTAGATGTTCATGGGTCATACGATTTTACTCCTCAATTTCAAGTTTCAAATTTCGGCGGCTTTTTGCCAGGGTGGTACCAATTGACGGCGAATCGGAAGCACGGGACAGGTAAGGCGCTGAGAATCGAGGGAGGAAAGCAAATCAACCGAAGCCGTTATAAATTCAAGCGGCAAGCCACAAATTCGGGCCAAATCCGCAGTGAACCGGTGGCCGTCAAGTATGTCCCGGCTACGCGTGTCGTCCAGCAGGTGCGCATTGCCGACCAATCCGGTAACCTCAAGGCGGGCGGCCTTCTCAATGGCCGCCTTCATTTGCAGGCACCCTTCGATGGTATCGGTAAACGGCCGCATTGGATTGATAACCTGCAACATGTGAATCGCCTGCCCGTCAAACGCATCGGCCAGGGCGGCCAGCACGGTGGCCCCCACATCATCGCCCCCCGCATCCAAAATGGTCACCTGGCTCGGCTGTCGAATCATGCCGGCAACCGCCGGACTCAACACCGGCAGATCGGCCTGCAGATAGCGCTCCGGTGGTAGCACAATATCAATATCCTTGATTTTTAGTATCTGACGGGCTTCGCGGGATCGAAAGTAGGGATTGACAAGGTCCAGGTCCGCGATACGAACCTTGAGACCGGCTTGCCGGTGGTGGATTGCAAGATTGACGGCAACCTCGGTTTTACCGCTCCCGTAATTACCGACAATAACAATAATGCCTTCGAATTTAATTTCCAATACGCACGTCCTGTGGGTGTCCGCAATCGGCACGCGGTTGTGTGTGATAAGGCAATTTGGATATGTATTTTTAATTTAACGGTTTGTCAACCGGCGATTTTTCAATAATTTTAGCACAAATCACGGTCGAAGAAAAATTGCATGCTGCAACGGTGCGGCAACGGCATATTTGTTTTGGAAATGTGTGCCGGGATATGGTAAGCACCAGTCTGCATTCAATCATGTGTCCATCCGGAAATAGCATCTTTTGGTCCAGGACGGCGTTCTTGCCCTGAACTAAAAGTTACTATTTCCGGATGGACACAAGCATGTAAAATACCCTTGCAGCAACCGGCAACGTTTACCGCAATCGAACCAGGAGGGCACACGCCATGCAGACATCGGTTCTTACCGGCCTGGAAAACTTAATCGCCGCCCCGCCGCGCTGGCTCGCCAATCAACGGCTGGGCTTGTTGTGCAATCCGGCGTCCGTCGATCGCCGTTTGCGACATTGCCGCGATCTCATCCATGAACGCTTTCCAGGACGCTTGACCGCGTTGTACGCCCCCCAGCATGGTTTCTTTGCTGAAAAACAGGACAACATGATCGAATCGACACACATGACCGATCCGGTCTTGAAAATCCCCATCTTCAGTCTGTACAGCGAAACACGCCGTCCGACGCACGAAATGCTTGAACCGATCGATGTCTTGCTTGTCGACTTGAACGACGTCGGCACACGGGTTTACACCTTTATTTATACAATCGCTTACTGCATGGAAGCGGCCAGGCAATGCAACAAAAAGGTCCTGGTGCTGGATCGACCGAATCCGATCGGCGGTCGTTTAATTGAAGGGAATCTGCTCAACCCGCAATGGGCCTCGTTTGTGGGCCGCTATCCGCTCCCCATGCGCCACGGCCTGACGGTGGCCGAATTGGTCCGTCTGTTCAACGACCATTTCAACATCGGCTGCGACCTGCAAGTAAGTCCCATGCGGGGGTGGCGGCGCGACATGCTTTTCACCGATACCGGTCTGCCCTGGATCGCACCAAGCCCGAATCTACCAACACCCGCAAGTGCGCTGGTCTATCCGGGACAGGTCATCTGGGAAGGCACCAACATTTCCGAAGGCCGGGGAACAACACAGCCGTTTGAATTGTTCGGCGCTCCGTTTATCGATCCCCCCCGGATCATCGAACAGATCAGCGAAGCCATGGGCGGCAGGCCTCTTCCCGGCGCAATCCTGCGAGAATGCTGTTTTGAACCAACGTCGAACAAATGGTCCGGTGAGCCCTGTCGGGGATTTCAGCTTTTTGTAACCGATCCGGCGAACTTCCGGCCTTATTTGACATCAATCCGACTGCTGACGGCAATTCATCAACAGCACCGCTCGGAATTCAAATGGAAAGAACCGCCCTATGAATATGAATTTGAAAAATTACCCATTGATTTGATTTTAGGCGACCAGGTGGTGCGCCAACAAATCGAACAACATCAGGATCCAAAGGCCATGGCCGATGACTGGCAAGCGGATTTGGAAGAATTTGACACCCTGCGACAACGGTATTTTCTCTACGCTTAAGGAGATAAAAACGCGGTGAGCACAAAGAAAGACGATGATGGACAGCAGTGGAAGCGGATGCAGTTCAAACAAAACAAAGTTTGGATGGCCACCGACGACAAAGGGACGCCGGTGGTGCAAAACAAGAAAGTGCGAATAAAATACCAACTCGGCCAGGACTACGAATATTGGGTTTTTCAGTCCAAAGTCGTTGAACTCGACGCGTCAAATCCCCCACCGGGCCAAAAGCCCACCCGCCGGAAAAAGCCGTCACAATCCACAAATTCAAAGCCCCAAACAGGCAAGCTGCCTGCAGACCGGCAGATCATCGATATCTACACGGATGGCGCGTCGTCCGGTAATCCGGGACCTGCCGGAATCGGTGTTGTCTTGTCCTACGGCGCCAAACAAAAGGAGATTTCACGCTACATCGGCCATGGCACCAACAACATCGCCGAGCTCGAAGCCATCCGTACGGCCCTCGAAACCCTGAAAACCACTAATTTGCCGGTGCGGTTGCACACGGACAGCAGCTATGCGCTCGGAGTATTGACCAGCGGCTGGAAGGCCAGAAAAAACCAGGACCTCATCGCGTCTATCAAAAAAAGGATGGCGCAATTCGCCCACCTGGAATTTGTGAAAGTAAAAGGTCACGCCGGCCATCCCGGCAACGAAAGGGCCGATCAACTGGCCACCTCGGCCATCAAAAAGCAAGCCTGATACGACGACCGTTCAGCCATGCCCGCCGGCAACAGCCTGTCAACCCTTCGAATACCGACAAAAAAGCCCGGTCAAAAACCGGGCTTCTTAAACTCTCATTTCAAGCCGACAAGCAGAGCTTGAGCACAATCAGGCTTTTTCAGCCTTGAGTTCCTCAATCTCTTTTTTCAATTCATCGACTTCTTTTTTATAACTGTCAGTGTCAGTGTCCTCTTCGTCCTTTTTCCAGGAATCCTTCAATTCGTCAAATCCCAGGTACAACGCCAAGCAACCGCCCAACAGCAACATGATCGGAATCGTGCCTGCCAGGACTTGCAAAAACGGCTTAAACCAAATTGTCAGGCCGATGAGCCCTAATACAGCGCCTACCGCTCCGCCAATTAACGTTTTCATTAAAGTCGTCCTCCTTTTTTATCTTAAGTAAGTTTAATTATAACAACTATACAACTTTGAAGTAAAAGGTCGTTCCGGTACTTTTTGCAATGTTCATGAATAAATTAAAGGACACGAGGTGTTTAATATAGAGTGACCGTGTTAATAAACACGTTGGTGGCGCAAAATGTCAATATCATTTTTAAATTTAGTTTGTTGATTTGATTTAAAAAATGAAAGCTGACACCCTGAACGTTCGATGTTAAAGCTTGCCAATAGCATATGCCATTTGTTTTCGCAAGTTTAATTTTATTGTAAAAATCGTGGCCCCGCGACTTGCATCAACGAAATGATGCCAATTCTAACAGGCCGAATATATTAAAAAAACAGATCCCAGGCACCAAGCCGTGCCCAAAAATAGAGATTGCAATCCCCCCATCATTCTGTTAGCTTTTTTCGATTGAACAAAATCCAAATAACAGGAACGGTCCTTGTCCGCCCATAACGCTTTAACAAAGCGAACACTTGTTCATCCGGAAATGCGAGAACGCCGCCGGGGGTCAAAAGGTGCCATTTCCGGATGGACACGAACACGGACTTTATTTTTCTTGCACAACACGCCAGGCACCTGCCAAACCAACCCTTAATTCAAGCGGGAACACGACGTTATGGCCTACAAGATACCGAATTGGTTGGCTTTCCACAATAGATTCAAACAATTGAAATTTTCAATCCTCAAAGGTACACACGATTACTACACAAGTTTTTTCCCCGCCAAAATCGGATTCTTCTCGTCAAAACTGTTAAGCCTATACTACTCGGGGATCAAGCTCGACACCAAGCAAACCGACCGGTTGAAACAACTGCCGGATGATGCCATTATTGTTTACTGCAACAAATTCAAAAGCCGGTTTGAGTTCATTTTCTACCATACCCGCTACAAACAACTAAACCTGCCGGTACCGGAAATCGGTTTCGAATATAAAATTCGGTTGTGGCAACCACTGTCACGGCTCGTTCGCATCGCACTGGCGCACAGCGTCCATGTGGTCCGCCATTTTAAACGTCCCGAACCCTATCAGGGCGGCTATTTTCGCAAGGAACTGCTCAACGGACGCACGGCTTTTCTCTCGCTGGTTGAAAAAAAGGGATTTTACCGGCGCTTTGTCAAGGAAGCCACCGATCCGGTGCAGTATTTGATCGAATTGCAGCAAGCCGTCGAACGGCCGATTTACATCGTCCCGCAACTGATGTTCTTCGGCAAAAACCCCAGCCGTTCGGTACCGTCTCTGATCGACGTGCTGTTCGGGCCCGAAGCCCGCCCGGGCCGCTTGCGCAAAGTCGCCACGTTGTTTCGCAGCCCCCAAAAAATATTCATGGAAATATCGGAGCCGGTCAATTTAAAAATCTTTCTGGCGCGGCCGGATAATCAGCAACGCAGCGCGCAGTACCTGGCCCTTGTCATCCGGCGCAACCTGCTGCACCAGATTACCCGCCACCGGCAAAGCATCACCGGACCGGTGCTCAAATCGAATGAAGAACTCAAAGAATGCATCCTGACCAATGACCGGTTTCGCCCCTTCATGGATCAGTATTCACGCAAACGCAACCTGCCGCTTCAAAAAGTACACAAGCAAGCCGATTCATACCTGGACGAAATTGCAGCCCGCTACAGCCCGTTGCTTGTAAAAATTGCGCATTACATTGTGAACTGGATTTTAAACAGCATGTTCGACGGGGTGTCCTACGACGTGGAAGAGCTAAACCGCGTCAAACACATGGCCCGGCGCGGTCCGGTGATATTGGTCCCCTGCCACCGCAGCCATATCGACTATCTCGTGCTGCCGTATATCATGTATTCTCACAACCTGCCCGCGCCCCACGTGGCGGCCGGCAAAAACCTGTTCTTCTGGCCCGTGGCTCCGATTCTACGGGCGGGCGGCGCCTTTTCCATCCGGCGTACCTTTCGCGGGGCCATGCTTTACGCCAAAGTCTTTGGTGAATACATCCACAAACTGCTTGAGGAAGGCTTCAATATTGAAATCTTCATCGAAGGCGGCCGCAGCCGGGACGGCAAAATGATCATGCCCAAACTCGGCTTTCTCTCCATTTTGCTCAATGCCTTCAAAGGTGGCGCATGCGAAGATATGATCTTTGCGCCGGTATACATCGGCTACGACCGCGTACTGGAAGAAAGCGCGTACATGCATGAAGTCGGCGGCGGCAAAAAAGAACCGGAAAGCCTGAAGCAAATTATCCAGGCACGCCGTTTCCTGAAAAAACGCTACGGCAGAATCTACCTGAAATTTCACGAGCCGCTGTCCATCAGGCAGCTCACCACCCAGGCCGGCAAAGACATCACGCAAATGAGCACCAAAGAACAAAACGCCCTGTGCCGGGAAATCGGCCACCGCATGATCAACGCCATCAATCGCATCTCGGTGGTCACACCGCACGCCTTGGTGGCCAGTGCCATTTTAAACTGCGGCCGCAACATCTTCGACTACGACCACATGCTCGGTCATGTGCACACCTATATGAATTACTTATATGCGGTCAATGTCAACCTGGCCGACACCTTGATGGTGGACCACCACCATGCCGTTGAACACGCGGCCGAAGCCTACGTACAACGCAAATTCGTCGAAAAAATAACCGGCACCGCCAATGAGTTGCCCGAAACCCGGCAATTCAAGATCGTGCCCACAAAACGCCCCAGCCTGGAATACTACAAGAACAACTGCGTCTCATTTTTCGTACCGGCCGCCTACACCGCGCTTTCAATTCTGGCCAAGGACGCGTTTCAATTTGCCGCCACGGATCTGCACAACCGGTTTCGCTTTCTACAGGACCTGTTCAAAAACGAATTTGCCCTGGACATCGATCGACCGGCGGAAAACTATGTCCGCAAGACGCTGAAAGCCTTTATCGACGATGCCATTTTGATGCCGCACCCCACCCTGCCCGACACGTACAATCTGACCTCCTCCGGCTTTCGCAAACTCAAACTGTTTGCCCGTTTTCTAAAAACCCCCTTCGAATCGTACTGGGTGGTGTTGAATTACTTCATGAGCAGTTCCAAAAACTCCCATAACGACAAAGAACGCCTTAAAAAAATACAGTCGCTGGGTAACCAGATGCACAAGCGCAAGGAGATCGTTCGCAACGAAGCCCTCTCCCGGATCTACTTTCGCAACGCCTCAAGCTATTTCATCGCCCAAGGTATCAAAGGATCGGAAAACAGTGAAAAGATCGAATTCTTCACGCAGAAGATTAAGCAGTACATGAACTACCTGTAAGGGCTCGCAAAAACAAGCACTGTCAGCAACTATCGGAAGATTCATGAAAAAAGCGTTTATCCTGGCCGCAGGTCTGGGCACCCGCCTTAAACCTTACACCCTTGAACGACCCAAACCGCTGTTTCCCATCGGCGGCCGGCTCCTGCTGGATATCACCATCAGAAAGCTGATTCGGGAAGAATTCGGCCCGCTGTTGCTCAACACGCACCATCTGGCCGACCAGATTAAAACCTTCATCCGCCGGCAGCCCTATGCCGCCCAAATTCAGATATTTCACGAAACGCGCATCTTAGGCACCGGCGGCGCCCTGAAGAACGCCGCCCAACAATTGCAGGGACAAGCCCCCTTTATAGTGATCAATGCCGACATCCTCACCGATATCGATTGCAAGGCGGCGTACACCTTTCATTGCACCCACCCACACCCGGTCACCATGGTGCTGCACGATTGTCCGCAATTCAATACCGTTTACGTCGATGACCGGCAGCAGGTCACCGGTTTCCAGCGAAGCGGCGGCCACACCACCGCCACGTCCACCGGCAACCGGCGCCGATTGGCCTTTACCGGCATCCACGTCATCGATCCAATGGTACTCGACAAAATGCCGGCCGAAGCATTTGTCGACATCATTGACGTCTACGAGACCCTCATCGCCAGCGGTCATCCAATCCAGGCGTATATCGCCCGCAACCACTACTGGAACGACGTCGGCACACCCCGGCGATACCGTCAGGCCGTCCTCGATCACCTGCTGCCGCAAGCGTTCCAGACAGCCGGCGGTGCCCCCCCCTCACCTGCGCCCCAAAAAACCCAACTCAAGGGCGACGGCTCGGATCGCAAATGGTACCGGGTCGCAACAACCGAACAGAGCCTCATACTGGTCGATCACGGCATCCGGACCGGATCATCCCCCCAGCAAGTCGACGCATTTATCGACATCGGCAATCACCTTTACCGTCAAGGCGCGCCGCTGCCGCGCATCCGGGCCCATGACCGCTTTGCCGGTCTGGTGTTGCTCCAGGACCTGGGCCAACGCCACCTGCAGGACGTCATCCGGGCCCAGCCTGTCGATGACAAGCGTGAAGTGATTTATCAACACGTCATCGATCAATTGATCAAACTATCCATTGACGGCCACCAAGGCTTCGACCCGGCCTGGACCTACCAGAGCAAAGCCTACGACCAACACCTGATCCTCGACAAAGAATGCCGCTACTTCATCGAGGCGTTCGTGCAAACCTATATGGGCCTGGAAGAATCGTTTGATAAATTCAGGGCCGAATTCGAATACCTGGCCGAGGGCGCCGTCCGGAACGCAATCAACGGCTTCATGCACCGCGACTTGCAATCGCGCAACATCATGTGGTGGGAAGACAAACCATATTTCATCGATTTTCAAGGGGGCCGCACCGGGCCGATTCAGTACGACCTGGCCTCCTTGTTGATCGACCCCTATGTGCAATTAACGCCGGCGTTGCAATCACGTTTGCTGACCTATGCCGTGACCCAATATCACCGCCGGCAAGCGGTCAACCAGGAAGTATTTTTCAAAGGCTACCGTTACTGCGCGATCTGCCGCAACTTGCAAATGCTGGGGGCCTTTGGATATTTAAGCCGTGTAAAAAACAAACCCGTATTTGAAACATACATCCCACCGGCCGTGCGGAATTTAAGCGCCAATATGAACGCTTGGTTTCGAACCGATTTTCCGCTACTGTGTCACCTGGCGGATACGCTGTCCGCCCGCCTCGCCCAACCAATGACGACTCGAAAAAAACTGTAGGAGGTTTTACAATGGATCGCATAAAAGTAATGGTTAATGGACTGCCCGGCAACATGGCCCTGAACGTCGCCCAGCATGTGGAACAGGACAACCGCTTCGATTTGATTCCCTACTCGCTCACCGGCCCCGATATCGCGGCGGACACCTGCGACGTGAACGGTCACGCCGTGCGATTGATTACCCCGGACGACCGGGAAGAAGCAATCACCAGAATCGCGGGCGACCTGGAAACATTCATCACCGTCGACTATACCCACCCCACGGCCGTCAACGACAACGCCGCCTTTTACTGCCGTCGCAGACTCCCCTTTGTGATGGGCACCACCGGCGGCAACCGCGACCAACTGCTCCAAGCCGTGACACAAGCCGGCATCGCGGCCGTGATAGCCCCCAACATGGCCAAACCAATCGTTGGCTTGCAGGCCATGCTGACTTATGCCGCCGCCGAATTTCCCGGTCTCTTTGAAAACTACACCCTTGAAGTTCGTGAGAGCCATCAACACGGCAAAGCCGATACCAGCGGCACCGCCAAAGCCATCGTCACCACCTTCAACGAACTGGGGATCCCGTTTACCCCCGAGCAAATATTCAAAGAACGCGACCCCCAAGCCCAGAAGGAAATATGGGGTATACCGGAAGAACACCTCAGAGGCCACGCCTGGCACACATATACCGCCACCTCGCAGGACCAGACCGTCCAGCTTGCCTTTACCCACAATATCAACGGCCGAAGCGTCTATGCACTAGGCACGCTGGACGCCGTGGTCTACCTGGCGCAAAAAGTACGCGCCGGCGCAACCGGCGAAGTATTTTCCATGATCGACGTCCTGAAGGGATAAAACCGGCCAAAAATTCCTAAGGGCTCGCGGCGCCCCCACAGCACGGCCAGCAAATCCGCCAGGCTGCGGCATCCCAAGAAGTATTTGACCAAGATGCTTTTTCTGAATGGGCACGCGTCTCGCGGAAACAGGGGCATACAGTTGTGATCCCGATGTCTCATTTGGGAAGTTCAAGGTGGGAAAAACCCGCCCCGACGATCTGTTTTGGTCCGCATTTTATGTATACCATGTATTGTTTTCCGGCGGATTTATGGAATAAATGCGTTAACGCGTAATATCATAAAACTTATGGCTCTTTTTTTGCATACTTTGCATACTATAAGAGGTGCTACGCGACGTTTTATTTGCTATCCATGGCGCAACCTGAGGTTGAAGCTATCCGGCATTTAGGGATCAGGCAATCCTGATCACGTCGGAGCGAATCTATTAATCGAACGAACAGGACTTGGCTATGGGAAAACCATCACATGCGATTGAATCACCCTCACTAAGCCTTTTGGCGCTTGAGCCCCGTGCATTTCTCGAATTGGGGGCTTATCTTTTGTCGGCGCCGCTACTCAATTTTATCCCCGAAGGAGACGGCCACCCCGTCCTGGTGCTGCCCGGCTTTGCCACGGCCGACTGGTACACCATTCCCATGCGGCAATTACTGTCCAAACGCGGCTATCAGTGTTACGGCTGGCAACTGGGTTTGAATCTCGGCTACTCCAGGGAACTCGATGCCCGGATGCGTGCGCGTCTGGAGGACATCTATCACAAGCACGGCGCTAAAGTCAGTCTGATCGGCTACAGTCTGGGGGGAATCTATGCACGTGAGCTGGCTCGCTGGCGCCCGCAGATGGTGCGCCTGGTGGTTACGCTGGGCAGCCCGTTTTCGGCCGAAGGTTTTAAGCTGACCAATTTATCCAGATTGTACGAGCTGTTTTCCGGCAAACGTTTCGATGACATGGATGCGAAACTGACCCGCCATCTAAACAAGCCCCCGCCGGTGCCTTCAACGGCCATTTTTTCAAAAACCGACGGCATCGCCCCCAGTGAGTGCTGCGTGGAACCGCAAGCGCCGTTCACCGAAAACATTCAGGTGCCGGGCAGCCATTGCGGTCTCATGCACAATCCGCTTGCATTGTGGACGGTGGCCGACCGTCTGGCGCAGCCGGCCGAAAACTGGCAGCCGTTCGAACGTAGCAGTTGGTTGAAAAGCCTCCTGTATCCTGAACCGTGCGAAGCCGAAGAAGCGTCATTATCCGCCGCGCCGTCCCGAAATTGACGCATAACGTATCCAACGTTGCGATCTCCCCCATAGGGTAATCGCATTTTAAAATCATCCCGTTGGTGGGCAAGGCCTACCCTACCTGCTATTTCCGGATGGGCACGAGCTTGTTTTAATCAGACGTGCTCTCTATCCCCTCCCCTGCAGTGGCGCCTTGCGCACCGGCTTGCCTTTGTAACAATTCTGTCTTATTAAAAGCCTGTTGCCGCGTATTCGGTGGGGCGGCCCCATCAGATATAGCCGGCTCCGCTAGTAATAAAAGCGGTTTGATCCAAACCTGTATTGAATCCAGGAGGAATTATGCCGTCCACAAATAAACATACCCCGGATGAACACGCCCGCGAATTGGAAGCATTACGCCGGTACAAGGCGCGAGCCGAGGCGCGCATTGCCCATCTTGAGAAGATTTGCCACCAATTCAGGCATTGCGCCTACAAAACCGCCGCTGTCGACGACACCGCGCCCTCCCTGGATACCTCCCTGGAGACGATGCAGATGGCGCAGGTGATCGTCGACAACAGCCCGGCGATTCTGTTCCGGCGCCTCGCCGGCGAGGATCCGCGCCTGGTGTACGTTTCTTCCAACATCAACCGGACCGGCTACACCGCCGAGGAGTTTATCAGCGGCACAGTCCAATTCCGGGACATCGTCCACCCGGATGATGTGGAGCGGTTGGGAGATGAAATCCAGGCTTTTGTAGCACAGGATGTGGAGGAGTATACGCAGTACTACCGCATTGTCACGCGTGACGGGCACATCCGCTGGGTCGAGGATCAAACGTCGGTGGTCCGCAACGCGGCCGGCGAAAAGACGCATCATCAGGGCATTGTCGTGGACATTACCGCGCGGGTGGAGGCCGAGGCGCAATTGCGCAAAAGCGAAGAAAAGTTTCGCCGGATCGTCGAAACCACCGGCGAGGGGTTTTTATTAATGGATGAAAATCTGGTCATCAAGGATGCAAACCGGGCCTATTGCGAAATGTTGGGATATGAGCGCGATGAGATTCTCGGCAAAACCCCTTTTGATCTGGCTTCAGAGGAGTTCCGGCAATATATGGCGGCAAACCGGGAGCGCATTCTGGCCATGGACTACCGCAAGTTTGAAGGCGCCGTCCGGACCAAGGACGGCCGCACGGTGCCGGTGCTGATTCACGGCAATACGTTGCGGGATGATCAGGGCAAACAGATCGGCAACGTGGCTTTCGTGGCCGATCTGACCGAGCAGAAAAAGGCGTTGGCCCTGGCCGGCAAGGTGCAGAAAAACCTGATACCCAATGCCGCGCCCGACATCAAGGGGCTCGACGTTGCCGGTCGCAGCGATTCCTGTGAAGAGGTCGGCGGTGATTACTTCGACTATTTTGCCGGTTCGGACGACCACCCGGCCAATTTAAAAGTCGTTGTCGGCGATATCTCCGGCCATGGCGTCGATGCGGCGTTGCTCATGACGTCGGCCCGCGCCTTTATTCGGATGGAAGCGGCCCAGCCGGTCGGTCCTGCCCAAATGGTGTCTTCGATGAATCGTAATCTGTCGGTAGACATGGGCGAGACCGGGCATTTTATGACCTTGTTTCTGCTTGAAATCGACCCGGAAGCCCAAACCGCCCGCTGGGTGCGAGCCGGTCACGATCCGGCCCTGGTGTTTATTGCCCAACAGGACAAATTTGAAGAACTGACCGGACCCGGCCTGCCCTTGGGGGTTGATGAGGATTTTGATTATGCGGAGTATTCGTTGACCCGGCTGCCCACCGGAACCGTGATTGCGTTGGGCACCGACGGCATTTGGGAAGCCACCGATCCTGCCGGTCGGGCGTTTGGCAAAAAACGCCTGCGCACCGTCATTCGTGAAAACGCGCAGCACAATTCAAAGAAAATATTGGAGGCTGTCTTCAAGGCGGTGTCCGAGTTTACCCGCGGGGTGCCGCCGCATGACGACGTGACCTTGGTTATTGTAAAAGTTGTGGGGCACGAAGAAAAAAATACGAACGGCGCTTGACAGATTAACGCGACGCGTCATAAGTTGAACGCGACGGTCGGCCGTGGGAGGCAACCTCGCAAGCAGGAACGGTTATTGCAAAATATCTATCAGCCGGGTGGTGCTCACCACCAAATACTTCGGCGTGGTATCAAGAGGTGCTATCAAGTGAAACACATGGATTTACCATCACACGACAACGATCGGTTCACCGCCGCAAAACGCGGTTTACAGGTTTTTCAAGCCCAACGGCTCAAGGAGATTTATTCCGATGTGGTCGCCAATCCGGAATATACCCGGATCGGCCGCTTTTTCTTTGAAAAACTATACGCCCCGGATGATTTCTCGTTTCGCAACGCCAGCATCCGCAAGTTGCACAAGGTGTTGGACGGCAAGGTCTATCAGGGAATGGTGGCGGCAGTCAGCCTGGTAATCGAACTGCACGATCTGTCCGACGAACTGGACGAACGCATGGCCTGCCAGATGTTGCAGGACAACGTCGGGCCGGACCTGACCATGAAACAGTATCGCCAAATCTATAAGTCGTTGGACAACTACGATCAGCGGGTTTATCAAATCCAGTTGGCAACCCGAACCAACCGCGCATTCCACCGGTTAAGCAAAATGTGGATCGTTGGCGTTTCGCTCAAAACAGTGCGCCTGGCAGCGCATATGCTCGGCATGGGCCGGATAATGGACTTTGTGCATGAAGGCTATGTCGCCTTCAAGACGATCGATAAGATTGACGATTTCGTTCAAACCATTGAATGCCGCGAACTGGCGTGGCACAAATTCATGTGGAACGGCAATGGGCAGCCGTTTAAAGTTCCGCAATGTTAATCAGTGCCCGGCTGGGGTCTTGTCCGGCAGGCGGGCCAACGGCCCGTAAAACGCATTGTTTTTTTTGTGCGAGCCCTTAATCCAAAATAGATACACAACACCGAAAAGCACTTTAAGATGACCGTCAAAAACGGCCATCTTGTTGCATTGGTGCATGGTCCCCCTCATAGAAAGCGGATATCCATGAAAAAAGCGTTGATATTGGCCGGCGGTGGCGGGCGCGGGGCATATCAGGCCGGGGTCTGGCAATACCTGACTGCCCGTAGTTGGCGACCCGACCTGATTTGCGGCACCTCCATTGGCGCGGTCAACGCAGCGGCAATCGGATCTGGACTGGATGCCGATCAAATCGTGCACCTGTGGTACAAATACGGTCGTCGCCGGGTATATCGGTTGGCGTTCCGGCGCTTTTTGACCGGCATGCTCACCCGGCGCCGCTATGAGCCGATGATGGACACGGCCCCCATGGTCAAAATGTTAAACGAGATCATCAACTTCGATACCCTGGCGCAAAATCCCATTAAGATCGTGATAACAGCCATCAACATGGCGACGGCGGAGCTGAAGTACTTCACCAATCGTCAGATCACGATCGATCACCTGCTCGCTTCCAGCGCCATGCCGATGCTGTTTCCAGCACGCCTGATCGCTGGACAGCCTTACTGGGACGGCGGCGTCATGGCCAATGTTCCGGTGGCGCCGGCCCTGGAAGCCGGCGCGACGGAAATAATCGTGGTCTTGTTGTCACCGGTCGGAGCGTTTGCCCCGCCCCCGCCCAGGGACCTGCATCAGACGTTTGAACTTTTATTTGAACATTTTCTGATCGGCTCCTATAATGCGTTGACCACTTTGCCCGCGTTACGCAACGAGGTCCGACCTGCGGCCGGGGCGAATTGTGCCGTGCCCGCCCCAACCTTGGCAACTCATCCGGATGACACCCCGCGCATTTTGACGGTGGCGCCGCGACGCATGCTCGGTTTGTATTCGCTTCTGAATTTCTCCCGCAAACAATCCGCACGGCTCGTGCAAGAAGGCTATCGGGACGCCCGGCAACAATTGGGCCGCATGGTGTTTGCCTGAAAATGTCTAATCAGATTTGGACGGGTCACCCCCGCGCAAGAGAAAGGACGGATAATGCTACCAGAGTATTTTGAATTTACGCTTCCCACGAAAGTTTTGTACGGCGTCGGTATTTTGGGCAATATCAAAGCCTCGCTGGCGATGTTCGGCCCCCGGCGGGCGCTGTTGGTCACCGACGAAATACTTGTCAACGCCGGTCCGGTCGATAAGGTCAAGGCCGGGTTCAAAGACTCGAACATCGACATTGCAGCGATCTTCGACAAGGTGCCGCCCAACTCCACCATCAAAACCGTCCAGGACTGCGCGGCCCTGGCCAAAAAGAAAAAATGCGATTTGATTATCGCCATCGGCGGCGGCAGCGTGATCGACACCGCCAAGGTGGCCAACCTGTTGCTGGTCAAAGGGGGCAAGCTGGAAGATCACATGGGGGCCTATCTTCTGGCCAAGGATGAAGCCCTGCTGCCGGCGATCTTTATCCCGACCACGGCCGGTACCGGTAGTGAAGTAACCAAAGTGGCGGTGATCGCCGACCCGGACCAGGATGTCAAATTGCCTTTTACCGAAGATCAATTTCTTCCCCAGTTGGCGATTCTCGATCCGGCGGTAACCGCCAGCATGCCCGGCCGGTTGACCGCTTACACCGGCATGGATGCCCTGACACACGCCATCGAAGCTTATGTGGACAAAGAATGGTCCCCGGCATCCGACGCCCTGGCGCTGCATGCCATCCGCCTGATCAGCGACAATATCCTGCAAGCCTGCGCGCACCCGGAAGATTTGCAAGCCCGCGGGGCGATGCTGGTCGGCAGCTTTCTGGCCGGGGTCGCCTTTTCGCATTCCATGGTGGGCATGGCCCACGGCATCGCCCATGCCCTGGGCGGCGTGTATCATCTTCCCCACGGGCTGGCCAACGCCATCGTGTTGCCCGAAGTCATGCAATACAACCTGGAGGCGCAATTGGAGCGGTTTGCCGATATCGCTATGGCCATGGGCATCAGTTTTCCCCAGCTCGTATCCGAAAGTCAAAGCCTGCTCAAATCCGATCACATGGACCTGATTTCCAAGGTCGTCAACCGGGCCGACTTCGATGCCTTAAAGCACTGGGTCCAGGACCAATCACTCAAGGCACGCGGCCTGGCAGCCAGGGCCTTGGGTAGTCTGGGCTTTGTGGATCACTGGTTCCGCCGGCAGGCCGCCGAAGCCGCGGTGGCCAAAGTGCGTACCCTCAACCGGCAATTGGCCCACCTGACACAGATGCCGCTCGATCTGGCCGGGGCCGGAGTCAAAGACAATTTGGCCAAACTGGACCAAGTGGTGACCACCGCCCTGGAAGACGGCGCCATGTTGTACAATCCGGTGGAACCGTCCCGCGAGGATATCGCCGCGATTCTTAAAACCGTTTTAATCACCAAAAGCCGGCCATTGGCGGTGTCCCCGGAAGATCTGCAACCGTCCGCTCAGCGCCGTCCGGACCGGCAGATGCAGGACGTCTTCGAAAACACGCAGATGGTGTACGACGTGCTGGCCGGATTTTACGAACAGCTCAAAGCGCATCCGACAATCGGTCCGTCGTTGCAAAAGACCAATTTATGTGTTCAGTTTGTCTATCAAAACCCTTCGGCCACCATAACCATCGATGCCTCCCACGACGGGTTGGGCATCCATCGGGGCGCGTATGACGGCCGGCAGCCAGAAGTCACCATGACCATGAACGCCGATTTTGCACACAAGTTCTGGCACGGCAAGGCCAATTTGCTCACCGCCCTGACCCGGCGCCAAGTGGTAGCCAAAGGTAATGTCCCCAAAACGATCAAGCTGTTGCCAATACTTAAACCGGCTTTTGAACTTTACCCGCAGTATTTGCGGGACAAAGGGTTGGACCATCTGGTCATGCCGTGACGCTGCGATGATGCGGTTAACGATCGAAGATACGTGCATCGATTGCGGCCTGTGCGCCGAGTTGGCGCCGCAAAACATCCGCATGGCGCCGCAACGGGAAAGCGCTCATGTCTACCGCCAGCCACGCACACCGGACGAAGAGCGGCAATGCCTGGCCGCCCGGGCGGATTGTCCCGTGGATGCCATTCGGGTAACTTAGGTGGGTAGCACCGTTAACTAGTGTCCATCCGGAAATAGCATCTTTTGGCCCAGGCCGGCGTTCTCACGAATTTGAAATCCTCGACGTAGCAAGGCTATGCCTGCGGTTTCAAATTCGTTGCGGCCTTGGCCTGAGCCAAAATCTACCATTTCCGGATGGACACTAACTAAAGGGAGGGGCTCTACGTGAAGCAAATCATCAGCATCAGTCTGGGATTGTCGGATGAAGACTACGCGTTTGATACCGAGTTTTTAGGCCAGGATTTCAATATCAAACGTATCGGCACGGACGGCGACCTGGACAAAGCCGCGCAACTGCTGCTTGATTGGGACGGCAGGGCGGCGGCCATCGCGCTGGGCAGCATGAAGTTTCCCAACGCCATCGGTCCGCGCAAAATTGAAAAGCACATGGAGCAGCTCAAACGCCTCGGCCGGCGCATCAAGACCCCGGTGACGCTGGGCAGCGCATTGCGCGACGTGGCGTTTGAATGGTCCCTGCGTCACATCGAGTTCAAATTCGGTAACTACTTCAACAATTCACGCGTACTTTTTCTCTCCGGTCTGGTCCACTACCGCATTGCCAAAGTGATGAGCGAGTTTACCGAAAACCTGACCTTCGCCGATCCGGTCATCGAAAACGGCATCCCGAAGTTTCTAAATTCTTTAACCGAACTGGAAACGTATGCCGGTGGCGCACATGATGTACTGAACTGGTTTGACAGCAAGCGGTTCACCGGCGCGGTTACCCCCTTGCGCGCCTGGAATGAATACATCGTCGCCAAGGCCATGCAAAAAGCCAATATCATTGTGGTACCGTACTACGGCTTTTATGACTACCTGGAGAACATCTCCCTTGAGGAGTTGGGCGGCAAAACAGTGATCACCACCACGGCCTACGACGACCGCGTGGCCTATTTAAAGGAGCGCGGCGTCGATATTATTATCGACACCACGCCCAAAATACTCGAACGGGTGGTTGGCATCAGTGTGCTGGAGGCCCTGATCCTGGCCGCTGTGGAAAAACAGGTCGACGACATCGGCGATGACGAACTGCTGGAGATCATCAGCGATCAGCGCATGGACCCACGGGTGATCTATCCCTCGGGCGAGCAAAAACGGGTCAACCGCTTTGCGTTTGTTATCCACCCATTGTCACAGGAGTATTTCAAGAAGGTCAATCCGATTGAAAAAATATCGGAGTTCACGCCGCCCGTGTTCATGGATGCTGTGGAGAAAATTCTGGCTTACACCCCCCCGTTTGTCTACTCCAAGGTGACCGGTATCAAGTCGCCTTCCGGCGTGGAAGCCGAAGGCTGGCTCATCACGGTGGGCGGCACCCCCAAGGAGATGCTGGCCCACAAACCCGAATTCACCTACAATCGTTTACTGCAGGCCGCCAAAATGGCCAAACGCATGGGGGCGCAAATCATGGGCCTGGGCGCGTTTACCAAGGTGGTCGGTGATGCCGGGGCCACCGTGGCGCGCAAAGCCGAGATCCCGATTACCACCGGCAACAGCTACAGCGCCTCCGGCGCCCTGTGGGCTGCTGCCGACGCCGTGCGGCGCATGGGGTTGCTGAAAATCGAAAAGGGCAGGAAGATAAAAGGCAAAACCATGGTGTTCGGCGCCACCGGTGCCATCGGGTCGGTCTGCTGCCGGTTGCTGGCCAAAGCATTTGACGAAGTTTACCTGGTGGGGCGCAACACCGCCAAACTGCTGGCGTTGCAGGAATCGATCCGGCGCGAGACGCCCGGGGCCAAGGTCAAAATCGGCACACGCGGTGACAAGTATCTGGGTGACATGGATGTCGTCGTGACGGCCACCTCCGGGGCCGGGAAGACAATCCTCGACATCACCAAGGTCAAGCCCGGCTGCGTGATTACCGATGTGGCCCGCCCCCTTGATCTGTCACCGGCTGATGTCGCCAAACGGCCGGACGTGCTGGTCATTGAATCGGGAGAAATCCAACTGCCCGGCAATCCGGAGATGAAGAATATCGGCCTGCCGCCCAAAGTCGTTTATGCCTGTCTGGCCGAAACCATCGTGTTGGCATTGGAGGGAAGATTTGAGCAGTATACGGTGGGACGCAAAATCGAGTGGCAGAAGGTTCGTGAAATATACCAGATGGGCCTGAAACACGGCATGAAACTGGCTGCAATCTCCGGGATCAACGGCGTTTTCTCGGATGAGGAGATCGCCCGGGTCAAGCAGTTGGCGCTTGAAGCGCGCGGGCAGAAAACCCGTGAAAATTAGGAATTAAAAATTAGGAATTAAGAATTGTGGATGGAAATCATTTGTAATTGGAATTAAAAGCCCAAAGTCGTCAAGCTAAGAAAAAAATGAATAGCAATGTGAGCAAAATTGTATGTCGACGCCAGACAATATCACTTAGGCATTTTTGCGATATCTTTTGAATTCCCGCCTGCGCGGGAATGACGCCGAAACACGACGGGGCAAAACCTACGTCGTCATTCCCGCGCAGGCGGGAATCCAGGAAATGTCCCCAAATGCGCAAATTGCTCGTTCCGGTGGCTCGCCGCAACGTAAGTGCGTTATACAGATTTCCTTAGCCTGTGTCCATCCGGAAATAGCATCTTTTGGCCCCTGGCGGCGTTCTCGCATTTTTAAAATCCTCGACATAGCCCGCTATGCCTGCAATTTTAAAAATACTCGGGCCGTGCCAGGAACCAAAAT
>JANQIE010000280.1 GCA_028282295.1 Desulfobacterales bacterium
CGGCAAGGCCCGAGCATTTTTAAAACCGCAGGCATAGCGTGCTATGTCGCAAGAACGTGAATGGCTCCGCCATTATTTTAAAAATGCGAGAACGCCGCCGGGGACCAAAAGATGCTATTTCCGGATGGACACCAACTTGCAACCCTAACCGAGGACACCCATGATTGAGGTAGTTATTGCCGACGATCACGCACTGATCCGTCAAGGGCTTAAACGGATCGTGGAGAAAATCCCGGACATGACCGTCAAGGGGGAAGCGGCCGACGGCCGTCAACTATTGAAACTGATCAGACGCGCGCACTACGACGTGGTGGTGCTCGATATCGGCATGCCGGGTCCGGACGTACTCGATACGATCAAGGCGATTAAAACCGTCGCCCCCCGCCTGCCGATTCTGATTCTGACCATGCAACCGGAAAACGACTTTGCCGTGCGGGTGATCAAAGCCGGTGTGGCCGGTTTTTTGAAGAAAGACGACGCCCTGAACGAGTTGATCAACGCCGTGCGCAAAGTGCACAGTGGCCGCAAATACATCAGCCCCAACCTGGCCGCCAAATTGGCCGACGCACTTGAAAAATCCGATGACCAGTTACGGCATGAAAAACTCTCCGACCGCGAGTATCAGGTGCTCAGCATGATCGCCAAGGGCCGTACCGTGTCGGAAATCGCCGACGAACTGGCCCTGAGCGTCAAAACCGTCAGCACCTACCGGGCGCGTGTGCTGGAGAAGATGCAAATGGCTAACAATGCCCAGCTTACGTACTATGCGATTCAGAATCGCCTGGTCTAGCTGGAAACTGGAAACTGGAAACTGGAAACTGGAAATTTGAAATTTGAAATTCAATGTCATTAACTTGGGTCTTCAGCCCATAGCCCTAAAACGTTAAATAAGCAAAAAAAAGGATCTTGTCGTTTAGATTCTGGACCCCGGCGTTCGCCGGGGTGACGAAGTTTTTTCTGAAAATGGGCAATAAGAGTAAGTAGAATTAATTGGGTACCGAGGCCTGCCGACGATATTAAACCGGCGACTAAATATGCAAACCGTCGTCATGCCGGACTTGATCCGGCATCCAGAATTGACGCTTGATTCCGGCGCTCGCCGGAATCACAACTTTCAAGGTATTTTATTGCCGGGTTAATACCGAAGCATATTTGCGAAACTGCCTGTGTCGGATAAAGTCCGACATCATAATCAGTATTTGTCTGATACCCAAATCAAACACGGCTGCTTACAATACCATCAGTAAGGCGTATACCTGAAAAGCCGCCGACCCGCCGGGCGTACCGAAAATCTTTCACTACCAGACACCGTTCGATGGTGGTCATCCGACATTCCTCGGATTGTAAACCAACTGGAAGCGGTTTACCGTAAGCGTTGCCGGAGGTGCCATGCAAATCCGTTCGCAGGATATCCCGCCACTAACCGAACCGCTGAAGCAGAGCGCCTCGCGCCAATCGAACGGTAAGTTTTACGTTGTCGGCATCGGCGCCTCGGCCGGCGGTCTTGAGGCGCTCGAAAAACTGTTTGTCAACATGCCGCCGGATACCGGCCTGGCGTTTGTGGTCATTCAGCACCTGTCGCCGGACTACAAAAGCCTGATGGTCGAGCTGCTTTCCAAATACACCCGCATGCAGGTCCTGCGGGCCGAAGACGGCACCCCGGTGTGCCCGGACACGGTCTATCTGATTCCGCCCAAAAAAAACATGACCATCCGCAACGGCAAGCTGCACCTGCGGGAGAAAAATAAAAAAGTCTTCATCAATCTGCCCATCGATATCTTCCTTAAATCGCTGGCCAAGGATCAGGCCGAACTGGCCGTCGGTATTATTCTTTCGGGAACCGGCAGCGACGGCATGCGCGGCGTGCGCAGCATCAAGGAAAAGGGCGGCATGGTAATGGTTCAGGAGGAGAGTTCGGCCAAATTCAACGGCATGCCCCGCAGCGCCATTTCCACTGGTGTTGCCGACTATATCCTGTCGCCGGAAGAGATGCCGCCCGAATTACTTCATTTTACCAGTCACCGGCCGGATGAAGCCAAGCCGGAGCCGCCGCCGCTCAGCAACACGCAGGACACTATCGGCCGGATCATCCACCTGCTGCGCAATCAGACCGGCGTGGACTTCACGTATTACAAACCATCGACCTTCCACCGGCGCCTGGAGCGTCGCCTGCATGTCAATCAGATTGACAAACCCGAGGAGTATCTGCGGTTTCTGATGAAATCGCCGCGCGAGATCACCGCCTTGTACAAGGAGATCCTGATCGGGGTCACTAATTTCTTCCGGGATGCCAGGGCCTTTGAACTCGTTAAACACAATGCCATTCCGCAGATTTTCGACCATCATGAACCCCACGAACCGATCCGGGTCTGGGTGGCCGGTTGCTCCACGGGCGAGGAGGCCTACTCGCTGGCCATGCTTTTTCACGAGTATGTCGAAGACTTCGGCCGCAGCAACGAAATCAAGATTTTTGCCACCGATATCGACAAGGACGCTTTGGATGTGGCCAGTGCCGGCTGGTTTCCGGAAAGCATTGCCGCCGATGTGTCACCGGATCGCCTCCAGCGGTTTTTTACCAGCAGCGGCGACAACTACCAGATCAATCGCCAGATCCGCGAGATGGTCGTTTTTGCCACGCACAATCTGATCAAAGACCCGCCGTTCACACGCATCGATTTGATCAGTTGCCGCAATCTGCTGATCTATCTGTTGCCGGTTCTGCAGAAGCGAATCCTGTCCCTGTTCTCCTTTGCACTGCACCAAACGGGTTTTTTACTGCTGGGCAACAGCGAAACCGTCGGCGCCCAGGCCGATCACTACCGTGCCCTGGACAGCAAATATAAATTGTATCGCCTGCGCAGCGGCACCCGGCCGCCGCCGGCCCATACCCTGAATTTGCCGGATAAAGCCGTCACCCGGCCCCAACTGCCCATTGTCGCCGAAAAACGAAACCATGCCGCAACCCACCGTGACCTGCTCGAACGAATCTGCCGCGCGTTGGTGTCCAGTCATAACTTATGCTGCGTGGTGATTAACGCCGAATACAATCTTTTATATGTCTTTGGCGAGGTGCGTGATTATATCCGTTTCACGGTCGGTGAAGCCACCTTGGACATACGCAAGTTGCTGCCGCGGGAGTTGGGGCTGGCCTTGACCACCGCCCTGCACCGCACTCAGAAAGACCGGCAGCCGTTTAGCTACAAAGACATTTTTCTGGGCGGAGACAAGGCGTCCCCAACCGTGGAATTACGGGTCCAAATGGTCGATCCGGTCCGCGGCCGGGAACCGGTGTTTATCGTGTTTATCGAAAAGTCCGCGCCGCCGGCGGCGCCGGACGCGCACGGCCGGCCTTTTAATTTGGAAGAACAGACCCGCCAGCGATTGCTCGATCTGGAGCGCGAGTTGCAGCATACCCGCGAAAACCTGCAAGCCACCATCGAAGAGTTGGAGACTTCAAACGAGGAACTGCAGGCCACCAATGAAGAACTTCTCTCTTCCAACGAGCAACTGCAAAGCACCAACGAGGAACTGCAATCGGTCAACGAGGAACTATACACCGTCAACACCGAGTATCAGAATAAAATCCAGGAGCTGACCGACCTGAACAACGACGTGAACAATCTGCTGCGCTGCACGGATATCGGCACGGTGTTTCTCGACCGCGACCTGAAGATCAGGCGGTTTACACCGGCCGTGCACCCGCACTTCAATATCATGGCGCAGGATCTGGGCCGCCCGCTGGCACATTTGTCCCACAACCTGAACTATCCGGATGTGGTTGCCGACACCCGGTTTGTGCTTGACAGCAAACAGCCGGTTGAAAAGGAGACCGTCAATCCGGACGGCGATCATCTGTTGATTCGCATTTTCCCGTATTTGAATGAAGACGATCACGCTGAAGGCGTCGTCGTGACCGTCGTCGACGTCAGCAGCATGAAACAATTCGAGGCCAACCTGGCCATGATGGCTCAGGAGAAGGATTTGATTCTCGACAGTGTGTCGGACCTGATTCTTTACTTTAACCGGGACTTCGAGGTCGTGTGGGCCAACTCGGTGACCTTTGCCGCGCTGAAGCGTAAACCGGAGCAATTGGTCGGATCCAAGTGGCACATGGTCTGGGCCACCGGAGAACAGTCACTGGCGCAAAGCGGCGCCAGAAAGGCGTTTGAAAGTGGCGAAGTTCAAACCCGGTCGCTCACCGCCGCTGACGGCCGGCAGTGGCGGCTCAAGGATGTCCCCATCAAGGACGATAACGGCCGGGTGCGCGCGATTGTGGAATTTGCCCACAACAGCACGCCCGCCGGGGACCGGCATTAGTTTTGGGCAACGGACCGCGACAACATACAACCCGCAACTTCAACCGGTACACAATGCACACGAAAGAAGGCCCATGAACGATACCGGAGATAAAACCCCTTGGTTGGAAGCGTTGAGACTCAAGGCGGAAAAGCATTTGACCAAACTGAAAATGCCGCCGGTAACCAATGGCGACCCCTCCGATGCGGACAAGATCCTCGAACAACTGCGCATCCATCAGGCCGAGTTGGAGGTCCAGAACCAGGAGTTGCTGCGCAGCCAGACCGATCTGGAGATGTCGCGCAACCGCTACTACGAGCTGTTCGATCTGGCGCCCGTGGGGTATTTCAGCCTGGATCCTAAAGGCATCATTGCCGATGTCAATCTGACCGGAACCGACCTGTTGGGCACCGAGCGGATTTTTTTGAAAGACAAACCTTTTTTGGTCAATGTCGAAGCCCACGACCATCAACATTTTCTGCAGCTTTTGGGGCGGGCCGTGAAGACCGGCGAACGGATCAGCGGGGAATTGACCTTGCTGCGCAGGGATCGCTCCGTGTTTGAGGCCCGCGCTGAGATGGTCACCACCGACCCGGCCTCGCCCAGTCGCCGTCACGTGCTGCTTACTTTACTCGACATCACCGCCCAAAAACAGGCGCGCACGGCGCTGGAAGAATCGCAACAGATGCTGTCGCTGGTGATCAACAGTGTGCCGCAGTATCTGTTCTGGAAAGACCGCAATGCCGTGTATCTGGGGTGCAATGACAATTTTTGCCGACTGCTCGATTGCAGCGGGCCGGTGGATATTATCGGCCGTAGCGACGTGGAACTGGCCTGGTTGCCGGAAACAGCGGAAGTATTTCATGACGCCGAATTTCAGGTCCTTGAAAGCAATCGCTCCATTTTACGTCAGACCGAGACCCACCAACTGCCCAATGGGGAGCACGTCATCTGGGAAACCAACCGGGTGCCGCTGCATGACATGGCGGGAAATGTGGTTGGACTGCTCGGTTGTTTTGACGATATCACCGCCAAGGTCAATGCCCAGCGCAAACGCCACCGCTTAGAAGCCCAATTGCAGCAAGCCCGGAAAATGGAAGCCCTGGGGGCCCTGGCCGGCGGCATAGCCCACGATTTCAACAACATTCTCAGTGCCATCCTGGGCTACTCGGAATTGGTGTTAGGTGACCTGAATCCTGATGAGCGCAGCTTTCGAAATGAAAAGCAGGTCCTGAAAGCCGTGCAGCGCGCCAAGGAACTGGTCAATCAGATTCTCGCGTTCAGCCGTCAGGGAGATGTCGACCAGCACGTTTTTCGCCTCGACAAGGCCGTGGACGACGCGTTGAAAATGATTCGGGCCTCATTGCCGGCGACTATTGAGATCGAAACCAGCATTACGGGCGGTAACAATTATGTCATGGGTAATTATTCGCAGATTCAGCAGGTCATTGTCAATTTGTGTACCAATGCCGCCCAGACCATGGAAGAACACGGCGGCCGCCTGACGGTTGATGTGTCCGAGGTTTATCCCGATCAGGCGTTTGGGGAGCGGCACCCCCAACTCAAAGCGGGCCGTTACGTTAAATTGACGGTAACCGATGACGGCCCCGGCATCGCGTCGGAGATTATGAGCCGGATTTTCGATCCCTATTTCACGACCAAAAAAGCCCGACAGGGAACCGGTCTGGGTCTGGCCGTGGTCCACGGTATCCTGCGTAATCACGGTGGTGAAATCAGCGTCCGCAATCACGTCGGCAGGGGGGCGGCCTTTGACGTGTACCTTCCGGAGGCGATGACTGCGCCGGCCACGGACGATGCAACGCCCGCGCCTGTCATGATCGAGGGCACGGAACGCGTTTTGATTGTTGACGACGAAGTAATGTTGATCAACATGCATCAAAGCTTATTGATGCGTCTTGGTTACGACGTGACGGTGTTCGACGATCCACGGGCAGCGCTCGACGCGTTCAAGGAAAACCCTGCCGCGTTTGATATCATGATAACCGACATGACCATGCCCGCCATGACCGGAGACATCCTGGTGCGACAGATCAAAAAAATCCGGCCGGAGTTGCCGGTGATATTGTGCTCGGGATTCTGTGACGAAGAGCTGGAGAACAAGGCCCATGATGCCGGAGTCGGCCATGTGTTGTTAAAGCCCTTTGATTTTAAAAAACTCGCCCTGACGATACGCGCCATGTTTGACCGGATGAACTAATGTCCATCTTCACCCATCGTGAGCAGGATTTCGCCCCTTAGCGTCCCAAGCCGTGTTGCGTCGAGCGGCGCACCATCCAGGGTCATGGACCGGCAGGCCCGGTCCCGGCAAAGGGCGGCCCCGTCAATAATCTCGATCACATCCGCCACCCGGGCGATGACCCCGCGGTGCAGCAGACCCGGTCCGACTTCACCCGC
>JANQIE010000303.1 GCA_028282295.1 Desulfobacterales bacterium
TTGATTTGTCAATTCCACTTTCGATGCCGATAGTTACGCAGAACCAGATTCTATGGGAGAACTAAAAACGGATTCTATTGTATTTACTTTTTTAAATGAATGCTTCGGATATTTATAGAACAAATATCGGTGGTGTTAATTTTGGTAAGAGTAGGTAGCATTAAAATTCAAGTAAATCAAAACAAAAATTCAATGCGCCAAACAATTCGTGGGGAAGATTGGGATAACTTTCCGATTTAGCTTTAAAAAAACAGAAATATTTTTTTCCGCCTCGTGGTTAGGGCTACGGGACCGGCTGTTGCCGATGGCACTGGCCGCACATTTCCGGTTTGGCGGTATTGCGGGCGCGAAGGTTCAGCTTTTGGTGGCAGTTTTTGCACTGACGGTGAAACGCGCTGACCAGGTCGATGGGGTTTTCTTCGCCGTTGACTGGATGGCATTCGATGCAGCGCTGACCGTCGCTGTTCTGGTTGACGCCGAATTCGTCGTAGTCGTGATGACAGCGGGCACAGTCGATTTGATCGGCATGTGCCTGATGTTTGAAAATGACCAGCGGGCGTTGGTGGGTGCCCAGTTCTTGTGTGTTGAGTGTCATTATTTCCTCTTGGGCCTGAACGGCCAACGGCAGCAGACCGGCCAACAGCAGTAATCCAACTATATGTTTCATGTCTACCCCTTTGTCCTTACGCATCTTTTTTTATTTGCATGTATTCCGGCACGATCATGGTCTCCAGCAGGATCTCTTTGAATGACAGTACTTTGACGTCCAGTTCGTGGGCTTCCCCCAGATCGTTGATCTGGTCGAAGCAATTGTGGCAGGGGGCGATCACGATTTTGGCGCCGGTGGCCCGGATTTGCTCCGCCTTGACACTGCCCGACTTCATGCGCGGCGGCCTGAAGTCGGGTCCCATCGGCATGATTCCGCCGCCACCGCCGCAGCAGTGGTTGCGGTCGCGGTTGGGGGCCATGTCGCGGAAGTCTTTTGCCAGATAGGAGATCACCGTGCGGGCCTGTTCCCACAGGCCGCCGTTGCGCGATACATTGCACGGGTCCTGGTAGGTGACCGGCGCCGTGATTTTTTTGGCCGGATCGATCCGGATGCGGCCTTCAACCAGGTAGTCGTGCAACAACTGCACGTAGTGCACTACTTCCACCGGCGGTTGTCCGTCGGGATAGCCGGCCAGGTAGGGGCCTTCGAACTGCAGGGAGCGGTAGGCATGGCCGCATTCGGTGATCAGGATTTTTTCCGCGCCCAGTTGCCGGGCTTTTTCATAAACGTTGCGTACCTGCTGGCCGGCCACGGCCCGGTCGCCGGCGAACATCGGCAGGTTGGTGCAGTCCCAGCCGAAACTCGGCATGGTCCAGTTTTCTCTGGCCGCGGTGAAGATGATCGCGGCGTTGGCGATGTCCTGCGGGTAGAATACCGGTTCGCGCGGATTGATGGTGTACATGAACTTGGCGCCTTTTTTGTCGATGGGAATTGTCACGCCCCGGTAGTCGTCTTCTACTTCTTCCACCATCCATTCACAGGTGTCGATCAGTTCTTCGGGGGGCATGCCCATGTGGTTGCCCGATTTGCGGCAGTTTTCGGTGAACTCGGCCAGTTTTTCAGCGGTGATGCCTTGCGAGTAGCAAATGCTGCGCGCCAGGGCGATCATGCTTGCCACGTCGATGCCGAAGGGGCAGTGCATGCTGCACCGTTTGCACATGGTGCATTGCAGCCACAGGACTTCAAAGCAGCGGCTTAAAAAGGCCGCGTCGACATTGCCCTTGCGCCGGTACATTTCGCCCAGGGTGTGTTTGAATTTGTAGGCCGGGCTCAGTTTGGGGTCGCGGTTGTTGCCCTGGTAGACAAAACAACTGTCGGCGCACAAACCGCAACGCGAGCAGATGTTGAGCCAGGTACGGATGCGGGCGCTGTTGTTCGCTTCCAAAAGGGCGCGAATCTGTTTGGGGTCAACCTTAGAGGGTTGGGTGTGGTTATATTTGGTGTCGGTCATTCGGTTTCTCCAGGAAGCATAGCATGGCATGTTGACGTTATGCTGTCACGTGACTGTGCCCGAGGGCTTTCGGGGTTACCAGGAACGGGCCTTCCGGCGGCCGCCCATTTCAAAGCCGATAAAGGCCCGCGTGAAGAAGAACAGCAGCATATGTCCCAGCTTGGTAAAGGGGATCAGGATCAAAAGCACCTGACCGGAAAGGATGTGCAGCAGCAGCATGGTGGGGTAATCGCCCCATTGGTGATAGGCGCACAGGCCGGTGACAAAGGGCAGCAGGGTCAAAATGAGCAGGGTGTAGTCCCACGTGCTGGTCAGGATGCGGACTTCCGGCCGCACGATGCGGCGAACCAGAAGAAAAATGCCGGCGCCGATCAGGGCCACGGTCAGGCCGTCGGCCACGGTATCGGGCAGGGACGGCAGGCTGATGCCGAAGGCTTCATGCCACAGTAGATTATGGGCGTTCAAAAACAGGGGCACCGCCAGCAGGGCGATGTGCAGCAGAAAAACCATGAAGGCGAACACCGGTTGGCGGCGCATGGCATCGCTGCCCCAGGGGATGATCCAGTAAAAGATCGACTTGAAGCCCCAGGTCAGGTCGGCGTGGTTGTAAAAAACGCGATCTCTTTCGCGGCTCAGACCAATGAGAAAGGCCAGGCGCGTCATCAGACCGCCAATAAAAACGGCAAAGACGATCCACAGGGCCGGGCCGGTCAGGAAGTGATACATCGATATCGTTCCTTTTCGCTAGTGTCCATCCGGAAATAGCATCTTTTGGCCCCTGGCGGCGTTCTCGCTTTTTTTAAATCTTCGGCAGTAGCCCGCTATGCCTGCGGTTTAAAAAAAGCTCGGGCCTTGCCAGGAACCAAAAGCTGCTATTTCCGGATGGACACTTGTTATCCTATTAATATTTGGGAAAATACAAGCTGATTGCAAACTGAAATCCGGTCCGCTATTATAACAGACTCTTTTTGTCGTGCAAGGTCATTTCCGTAACAGGTAAGGTTACTGTATGATGCAACGAGCCTATCCCCACACGGCCGCGTTTCGCTTTTATGAGGAGTTAAACGATTTTCTGCCGGCGAAAAAAAGAAAGCGCACCCTGGCTTTTCATTTCGACGGCCGGCCGGCGGTCAAGTTTGCTGTCGAGGCGCTTGGCGTGCCGCATACCGAGGTCGACTTGATCCTGATCAACGGGGTTTCGGTCGGTTTCGACCACCCGGTCCGTCATGGCGACCGGGTCAGTGTGTATCCGGTTTTTGAAAGCCTGGACATTTCGCCGGTGGTGCGGTTGCGTCCCAAACCGTTGCGCCGCACGGCGTTCATTCTGGATGTGCATTTGGGCAAGCTGGCGCGGCATCTGCGCCTGCTCGGTTTCGACAGTCTGTATCGCAACGATTTCGAGGACCCGACGATTGTGGCCCTGTCGGTGGCGCAACAGCGTATTATTTTGACGCGGGACCGCCATTTGCTGCAGGCCGGGGTGGTGACACACGGTTACTGGGTTCGCGCAAACCGGGTCGACGCCCAGGTCCGCGAGGTCGTCCGGCGGTTCGATCTGCAGGGTGCGATAAGGCCGTTCAGGCGTTGCACCGAATGCAATGGGCGGATTTTTCCGGTCGACCGGGCCGACGTTTGGGACGCCTTGGAACCGCAAACGCGCCGGTACTACGATGCGTTTTTTCAGTGTGATGGGTGCCGGCGGATTTATTGGAAGGGGTCGCATTACATCAAGCTGGTGGCGCGCATCCAGGGGTATCTGGCCTCGGAGTGAGTTGCGGATGGGCACGAACCCTAAGGTTGCAGAAGCCGGAGGACTCCAGAGCCGACGCGCCAGGGGCGAAGCTGTAGTCAACCTACCGCGAGCCCTTGGCAACGCGGGCTCTGGAGTCCTCCGGCTTTTGCAACCTTAGGGGCAATGCCGTCTCCTTAAGGATCGTGGTGTCATGATATTATTGTGTGAGCGGCGTCTTGCCGCGATTTCTATAGATTCAAAAAACATGTTGCGGCGGGGAAGGCCGCTTCCACAATTCGAAATAGCTTTAAGGAAAGAGCATTGACTTTAGGGTAAAAAAAAGCGGGCAACCACGGGGGGAAGTGGCTGTCCGCTTTGTATAGCCCGGGAGGCTCAGCCGCAAATGCGGCATTCCGTCAGGCATTTTTCATAGTTCTGCTCGCGCTCGTCGTCATCCCGCCAGGGGGTGGCGTCACCCCAGAATTCAAGAATGCAAGCGCTGATACATTGCTGCTCGTCCTGGTTTATTTTGCGAGGTTCGGCCATGATGGATTCTCCGGATTGAATTTGGTTTGCTGTTAAAAATACCTTAAGCACCTTCGCCGGCAATGCAAGTTTCGTCCGCTTTTTGTTCCGCCCGGCCGTAAGATAATCCTAATTATAGTTATCCTCCATTGACGACACCTTTCAATGCGGGGTACAACCAAATCCGATTTGTTTTTATCTTGATTGGAATTTTTGATGACCGCGCCAATTGCTCAAACCACCTTCGGTCTTTTGCGTCACGCGCAAACTGAATGGAACCGGGAAAAACGAATCCAGGGCCAGGCGGATTCACCGTTGTCGGAACAGGGGCAGGCGGCCGCCCGCGGCTGGGGTGTGCGGCTGGCGCAATTTAATTGGCACCATATGCTGGTCAGCGATCTTGGCCGCGCGCGCCAAACCGCCCGGTTGGTGAATACGGTGCTGCACATGCCGCAAACCTTGGATGCGCGTTTGCGTGAACAGGATTGGGGCCACTGGACCGGCAGAACCCTGCCCGCTCTGCGAACCGGGGCCGCCGAGGCGCTTGAACGACAGGAGGCCGCCGGCTGGCGGTTTTGTCCGCCTGACGGGGAGTCGCGCGAAGCGGTTTGGCGGCGCAGCCGGGCCGCCCTGATCGACGCCGCCGGCAAGTGGCCCGGCGCGGCCATTTTGGTGGTGACGCACGAAGGGGTTGTCAAAAGCCTGATTTACCGCCTGTTGGGGCGTAAATTTCTACCGCCGGAAGGCAAAATCCTGCAACCGGGCCGTCTGCACTGGTTGACCCATGACGCCGGCGGATTGTACTTGCACGCGATTAACGCGGTCAGGCTGGATTGAAATTGAGATCAATGAAAATTCTTCTATACTGTCAACATGTCTGGGGCGTGGGGCACCTGTTTCGCATCATGGAGATCTGTAAGGCCCTGGCAACGCATGACGTCGTGCTGGCCGTGGGCGGGCCCCGCTTTGAGATCCCGATCCCGTCCAACGTTTGCATCGTGCGTTTGCCGGCCATGCACATGGACGCCGATTATAAAACGTTACGGGTCGCCGGGGACGCCCAATCACTCGACACTGTGAAAGCCGAACGCCGGGATGCCTTGCAACGGCTTTACGTCGAAGAGCAACCCGATGTGCTGCTGATCGAATTGTATCCCTTCGGCCGCCGGTCGTTCAGATTTGAACTCGATCCGCTGTTGGAGGGGATCCGTGACGGCGAGTTGCCGCGCGCCAAGGTGGTTTGCAGCCTGCGCGATATTCTGGTGGCCAAAAAAGATGCGGCCAGGTACGAACAGGATGTCGTTACCAGACTCAACACCTGTTTTGACGCTGTCCTGGTGCATGCCGATCAACGTCTGGTGCCGTTGGAAGAGACTTTCAGCCGGACGGCCGATATTCGCATCCCGTTGACCTACACCGGCTTTGTGGTGCCAAAGCCCGCCCAAAGCGCCCGCAAGCGGCTGCGGCTGCAAATGGGGCTCAAGTCCGACGATATCCTGATTGTCGCCAGTGCCGGCGGTGGGCGGTCCGGCGCGCCGCTGTTGCAGGGCGTGATCGAAACCATCCGCTACATGCAGCTCGATGCAAATCATCATGTAAAGATGTTTACCGGACCGTTCATGCCCCAGACGGAGTTTGACCGGCTCGTGGCGCTGGCCGAAGACGCGGTGCAGGTCGAGCGTTTCAGCGATGACTTCCTGTCGCTTCTGGCGGCGGCCGATTTGTCGATCAGCATGGGGGGCTACAACACCAGTATGAATCTTCTGGCCACCGGTGTTCCGGCCCTGGTCTGGCCCTATCCCGGCGACCGCGAACAGGGTCTGCGGGCCCGACGCTTGTCCGTGCTCGGGGTGCTCAAGGTGCTCACCGAAGCTGACTTTCGTCCCTTGCGGCTGGCCTCCATGATTCGGCAAATGCTTCGCCAGCGGATGATCGCCGCCACACGCATCGACATGGACGGCGCTGCTGAAACCGCCCGCCGGCTGACCGAACTGGTGGCGCACTGAGGGCCTGCAACCGGCAAGTCCCAAGCGGTTTGGGTTTTGCTTTTATATCGTTAACGATTATGGATATTTACAACATAACCACAGTGTCGTATATTTTTTTAATTTACAACCGCTGATAGCCGACATCTGAAAAGCCGATGAACTTTCACGATCAACGCCGCGTGCAACGTCAAGTCAAGCTCCCCTTTTTGAAATCGCTCGAAATTGCGGTCAAGAGTATCCGTGTTCGCTTTTTCCGGTCGTTGATAACCACGTTGAGCCTGGTGCTGGCGGTCTCTTTCCTGAGTTTTATCCAGGTGAGCAACGACGTGGCCAACGGCCTGCTGGCGGCCAAGATGCCCGGTGCCCGTCAGGTGCTGATCCGTGGCGGCTATGATATCGACGACACCACTACCCGCGTGGGCAGCAGTCCCAAACAGCGCTGGATCGTCATTTTGTCTTTGCTGGTGTGTGTGGTCGGCATCATCAATGCGCAGTTGATGGCCGTAACCGAGCGGTTCCGCGAAATTGGCACCATGAAATGTTTAGGTGCCCTGAACCGGTTTGTGTTGCGGCTTTTTTTATTGGAAGCCGGGTTGCAGGGGTTGGCCGGCGCCGGGGCCGGGGCCCTGGCCGGCGGTCTGTTCGCGGTGGGCAGTGGCTTGATCCGGTTCGGCGCCGCCGCGGTGCGTCACCTGGCCTGGACCGATGCCCTGGTGTCCGTGGTGGTGGCGGTGGGCGTCGGTTGTCTGCTGAGTCTGGTGGGCGTCTTCTACCCGGCCATGGTGGCCGCGCGCATGCAGCCGGTGGAAGCGATGCGGGTAGAACAGTGAGGGCAATTAAGAATTGGGAATTAAGAATTGAGAATTGCGGTTGGGGTCGATTTTATTTTCCGGATGCCGGCGTTCGCCGGCGTGACGGAAAAACATGCGCTCCTGGCGGTTTTTAAGCGCAGCCGCGGTAGGAGCGGCGTCCCGCCGCCCCGAAATTTTTAATTCAATTGTTGCGGCGAGCTGCCGGAACAATCAATTTGCACGTTTGGGGACATTTCCTGGATTCCCGCCTGCGCGGGAATGACGACGTAGGTTTTGTCCCGTCGTGTTTAGACGTCATTCCCGCGCAGGCGGGAATCCAGGAGATATTGCAAAAATGCCTAAGTTATTGTCAGGCTTCGGTATGCAGTTTTTCTCACTTTATTATTTTTTTTTTAATTTGGCGACGATGGCTGAAGCCCTGCGCTATATCTCTTTCGGTTCATCGGATAGTTGTCAGTTATCAGTGTGCCTTTACTGAACACTGACAACTGATAACTCAATGCCATTAACTTAAGGCTGAGCGACGTCCTGCCGCGATTTAAACAGACCGCGGCGGAACGCCGCCCCGAAATTCTTAATTCTTAATTCATAATTCTTAATTCAACCAACAAGGTTACAGTCATGGCGTCAGACAGTCACATCGTAAGGGTTACCGGTGTCCGTAAGTCCTTTAAAATGGGCAAGCTGTCCGTTGAGGCGCTTAAGGGGATCGACTTGCAGATTGAACGCGGGCAGTATATTTCGATCATGGGGCCGTCAGGATCGGGTAAAAGCACGCTGTTCAATATGATCGGCGGCCTGGACAAACCGAGCGAGGGCAAGGTGTTTATCGACGAAGTCGATATCTCCCAGCTCGATGCCTATGAATTGGCCTGGCTGCGGTGTCGCAAGATCGGCTATATTTTCCAGACGTTCAATATCATCCAGGTCATGACCGCTCTGGAAAATGTAACGCTGCCGATGGTGTTCGCCGGTATGGGCAATGACGAGGCGGTCGACAAGGGGATGGCCTTGCTTAAATTGGTGGGCCTGGAAGAACGCTTTCAGCATAAACCTTTTGAGCTGTCCGGCGGCCAGCAGCAGCGGGTGGCCATTGCCCGCGCCCTGGCCAACGATCCGGCCATTATTCTGGCCGATGAACCCACCGGCAATCTTGATTTGAGTACCGGCGAAGAAATTATCGCCCTGTTAAAGCGCCTGAGCCAGGATCGTAACGTAACCGTTATCTCGGCAACCCATGACATCAAGATGCTCAATGTCTCGGATAAGGTCGTCTGGATACGCGACGGCCGGGTCGATAAAATCGAGGATCGCGCTGAACTGTCCATTTCGGTGGGGCAGGTGGCGTAAAATGTGAAATTATTTTTGCGCGAGCCCTTATTCTAGTGGAAAATGGAAATTTAAAGCCAGGACTTTAAAGCAAACGGCCCAAATATAAATGCCTTTTAAATTCTTCCGCATCATTGCTGCTGTTTTTCTTCTCGGTGTCGGGGCCGGGAAGATCTGCTTTGCGCAGCCCGAACCCGCCGGTTTAAAGGCGACTCTGGAAACCCTGGCGGCCTGGCCGGACCGCACGACGGCCGGCGAGGGCAACCGCGCGGCAGCGGCATACATCCAATCGCGTTTTGAAGCTCTGGACCTGGAGACCGGCCGGCACCGGTTTGCTACCGCTGTTCGCGTCTATGGTCGTTCTCAGCTTTTTCTCCCCAACCAATCCCGGGCCCATGAACTGCACCCTCTTGTGAGCAATGCCGTTTCGCCCGGCACCATCGGACCGAACGGCCTGTCCGGGCCCCTGGTTTATGTCGGCGCCGGTGAATTGAGCGCCTTTAACGGCCGCACCATGGCCGGTGCGGTGGTGCTGATGGAACTCGATTCGGGCCGCAATTGGCTGCGGGCCGCCGAGTTCGGCGCCCGGGCGTTGATCTACATCGACCGGGGCGTCACCCCCAAAGCCTTTTTCAAAGAGAAATTCGAACTGACCCCGATTCGCCTGCCGCGCTTCTGGATGCCGGTCGAAACGGCCCGCAAGCTCTTCGGTGCGTTTGAAACCGCTTCCGACGGCCTGGTGGCCGAGCAGGTCCGCTTGACGTCCGACGTGCAATGGCAAGAGGTGATCACCGAAAATGTCTATGCCATGATCGAAGGGCGCGACGCGCAATTGCACGAAGAACTTCTGGTGGTCGAAGCTTTTTACGATACCGGCGCCCTGGTGCCCGGCATGGCGCCCGGCGCCGACGAGGCCAGCTCCATTGCCGGTCTTCTGGAATTGGCCCGACTTTTTAAACACTCACCCCCCAAGCGCTCCGTGCTGCTGGTGGCCACCGGCGGTCATGGGCAACGACTGGCCGGGATGCGGGAGATGATTTGGAGTCTTACGGAACGCTCCCGTGAGTTGCGTAAGCTGGAAAAGCGGCTCAAAAAGCAGGCCAAGGCCAGCCGGCAAATCATTGCGGCGCTCACGACGGCCGGTGCCCCGAAAGGTTCGGCGGGTGCGCCCACCATCGACGCCGGCAGCCCGGCGGTTGCCGCTTTGCAGGAGCGGATCAAATCCGAAGTCGACCGGTTGTCGCGGCGCTTGATGCGCTTGCGGATGGAACAACGCTCCCAGGAGCATCAGGTGCAAATCCAGCTTCTGGCGCAGCGGCGGCTGCTGTTGCGCCGCCTGGGCTGGCGCGAAGATTACCGCGAGCTGACCCCCGCGCAGCAAACCATTGTCGAACGCCTGCTGCCCCTGACACTGGCCGATGAGCAGGCGGTGCTGGCGGCCGCCAAAAAGCAGCTCAAACTGCTTAAAAGTGCCCGGCGCTTTCGGTCGGTGGTGCGCAGCAAGGAGTTGCAGGCGGTGATCTCTTTGCATTTGTCGAGCCACGGCGACGGTCTGGGTGCTTTCAACCGGGGCGGCATGTATCCGCTCAAACCGACGATCAACCGGGTCAACGCCTACACGCGCATCGACGCAGTGCTGCGTGAAGCCGGTCGTGCCATGGAGCGGCGACCCGCGTTGGCAGGACTGTTCAAGGATACGCTCCGGCCGAGCCGCAAGCACTCATGGCAAAGCTTTTTGCCGGATCTGCCTCCTTTGGGCGGCGAAGTCACTTCCTTGGGCGGGCTGCTCGGGATCACCCTGGCCACCACCCATGACCGGCGTGCGTTCTGGGGCACGCCGTACGACACCACCGCCAGGCTTGACTGGAATTATCTGCGGCGGCAATTGACCGTGGTGGCGGGGCTTGTGCGCCACGTGGCCGACGCCGGGCAAATCACCAACGGCATTGCGCCGCGTTTCGGCTTTGCCAAGGTGATCGGCCGGGCCAATTTTCTGCGGCACGGGGAACTGTTTGCCGATCAGCCCGCCCCGCACAGCACCATTCTGGCCTACCAGGAACTGGGGCTGTACCATTGCATGGTCGATCCCATGGGCTATTTTCTCCTGAAGGGGGTGGCGGACAGCAAGCATGTGCTTCACAAAGTGATCATCGAGGGGTATCGCTTTGATGCGGCCACCGGTGAGGTCAAATGGGCCATCGATAAAAAACAGACCGGCAAGGCGGCGTACCGGCTCAAGATGCGCCGTCGCACCATGGAAACCGATCTGGTGATGTTCGCCTGCCGGCAGACCACGTTGTTCAATCTGCTCGAACCGCGCACCTTTCGCTACATGACCAAGATGCAGCTCATCGACGGCCGGCGTGAGGCCCCGCCGCTGCGCTACTGGTACAGCCGTATCGATACCCGCAAGTCGATCATCGCCTCCACCTATCTGGAACCGGAGACCCGGCTGAAGATGACCCTGTCCGATACGGTGTTGCGCAAAAAACTGATTTTGCTCAACAGCGACGAGACGACCCCCCAGGGCACCGGCTATCATGTGCAGCAGTACCCGGTGCTGCAACACACCCAGTACCGGGTGGCCCGTGACATGTGGGCGCTGTTGGCCCCGCGCATTGCGAACCTGGAAGAATGCGGCATCTTCAACGAGCGCATCCGTGATTTGCAGCAGCGGGGCTTGACCGCGCTCAACACGGCCAAACAGGCGTTGCAGGCGAAGTATTACGACCGCTACGCCGAAGCCTCGGCCCGCGCCTGGGCGCTGGCGTCGCGGGTGTACGACGATGTGGAAAAGACCCAGAAAGACGTGTTGTTCGGGGTGTTGTTCTACATCGCACTTTTTGTTCCTTTTGCGTTCTGCGCCGAACGGCTGTTGTTTTCCTACCGCAGTATTTATAAACGGATCGGTGCTTTTTGCGGCATTCTGGGCATACTGATCGCCGTTATTTATAAGGTGCACCCGGCCTTTAAACTGGCCTACAGCCCCATGGTGGTGATCCTGGCCTTTTTCATCATGGGGTTGTCGTTCATCGTGACCCTGATCATCTTCTTTCGTTTCGAGGACGAGATGACCTTACTGCAAAGCCGGGCCCGGCAGATGCAGGCCGGTGAATTGAGCCGCTGGAAGGCGTTTGCGGCCGCGTTCATGCTCGGCATCAGCAACCTGCGGCGCCGGCGGCTGCGCACCGCCTTGACCTGCATGACCCTGATCATCCTGACTTTTACAATCATGAGCTTCACGTCAGTCAAAACCATGCGCCAGCATACCCGTCTGCTCTATGAACCGACCGCCCCCTACCAGGGCTTTTTGTTGAAAAATGTCAATTGGCGCAGCCTGCCGCCGGAAGCGATGGGGATTTTGACCAATGCCTTTGCTCAACGCGGGCAGGTCGCGCCCCGGGTATGGCTCGAAGATGACGACCGTACCCGGTCCTTGACGGTGCCGGTGAACCGCCACTCCCGGTCCTTCAACGCGCGTGGGGTGGTGGGCTTGTCACCCCGGGAAATCAACGTGACCGGGCTCGACCGGATTCTGGTGGGGGGACGCTGGTTGCGGGCCGGCGAAAATGACGTGATCCTGATTCCCGAGCGGATGGCGCGGCAACTTAAAATCGATCCGCACCATCCTGCCGGTGCGCGGGTGTCGGTGTGGGGGCTGACTTTTCGGGTGGTGGGCGTTTTTGCGGGCAGTAAACTGCAGCACCATGTCGACCTGGACGGCGAGCCGCTGACCCCGGTGATCTTTCCCAGAGAACTTTCGTCGGCCTTGACCGAAGTGGAGGTCGAAGCCATGGAATCGGGCGACGATGTGCGGGCGTTTCAAAGCCGCTACGAGCATATCCCCGGCGACCTGACCGTTATTGTGCCGTACCGCACCTTGCTGGCGGCCGGCGGTCGGCTCAAGGATATTGCCGTGCGGCCGGCAGCCGGCACCGATATTTTAAAAACAGCCAGGGATCTGGTCGACCGCTTCGGTCTGACCCTGTTTTCGGGGGAGACCGGCGGCACCTACCTGTATCATGCCGGCGACACCATGAGCTACAGCGGCGTGCCCAACATCGTCATCCCGCTGATGATCTCCGTGTTTATCGTCCTTAACACCATGATCGGCAGTGTTTATGAACGCAAGCGCGAAATCGCCGTCTACACATCGGTGGGGCTGGCGCCGTCGCATGTCGCGTTTTTGTTTATTGCCGAGGCGCTGGCCTTTGCCGTGTTGAGCGTGGTGCTCGGTTACCTGGTGGCGCAAACCAGCGCCAGCCTGTTTTCGAAAACCGCTTTGTGGGCGGGCATCACCGTCAATTACTCCTCGCTGGCCGGTGTGGCGGCCATGTTCCTGGTCATTCTGGTGGTGCTGGTGTCGGTGATCTACCCGGCCAAAGTCGCCGCCCAGATCGCCATTCCGGACATCCACCGCTCCTGGAAACTGCCGCCGGCCAGGGGCAACCGGTTGCACCTCACCTTGCCGTTTTTGATGAAGCATCATGAACACCGCAGCATCGGCGGCTATCTGCTCGATTACTTCCAGAGCCACCAGGATGTTTCCCACGGGGTGTTTTCCGCCGATGATCTGCAATTCGAGTTTGTCTGCCCCACGCCCCCGTCCGATCCAAACACGGCGGTTGCGGAAGACGACTGCCAACCGCAAGCCTGCGCCTTTGACGCCTGTTTGCAGGTGGTGGGGCGGGTCTGGCTGGCGCCGTTCGATTTCGGTATCATGCAGACCGTCAAACTGGCTTTTTGTCCTTCCGATGGAGAGGACGGGTTTTTGGAGATTAATATTGATCTGCAACGCGAAGCCGGTGAGGCCCACATGTGGCACCGGATCAACAAAATCTTCCTGCACAATATCCGGCGCCGGCTGCTCATGTGGCGGTCTCTGGAAGATGATGACAAAAAATATTACGCCCAACTGTTACAATCCACGGTCGACGCGGCCTGAGGTTGCCAAAGCAAACGAAAAACGCACAAGATGCCATGGCTGACTTACACAGTAAAACTTCTGAAGCGGATCACAACCTGACACAAGACGACCCGGTTGCCCGGCCGCAAACGCCCGGCACACCGGTGCGGCTGCGGGCGGTTGGGCTCGGGTTGGTGCTGGCTCTGACCATTTGTTGGCTGACACCGTTCAACAATATCTACCGTCAAGCCACGCCCCTGGGAGGCGGGCATTTTCCGCTGGCGCCGTTTTTTATCCTGGTGTGGTTGATCGTCCTGGTGGCGCTGGCGCGCAAAGTACTGCGGGGGCACCAGGTGTTGTCGGGTCAGGAATTGCTGGTGACCTGGATCCTGATGGTGCTTATCTCCGGAATTGCCTACACCGGCCTGGCACGGACGTTTTTTATCAATCTGACGGCACCGTTTCACTTTGCCACCGTGGAAAACCGCTGGGCTGAAATGCTGCATCCGCTACTCCCTACGGCCCTGTTCCCACAGGCCCCGGAGGCTGTCAGCGACTTGTACAACGGTTTTATCGGCGGTCGTCAGATGGGGTGGGGCGAAGTTCTGGGCAAGATTCCCTGGCAGAACTGGCTCACACCGCTGCTGGTCTGGGGCGGGTTTGTACTGCTGTGCTACTTTGTGATGATGTGCATTGTCAACCTGTTGAGTCGGCAGGCGATTCACAACGAACGC
>JANQIE010000045.1 GCA_028282295.1 Desulfobacterales bacterium
ACCCCGTCACCCCGGCGAACGCCGGGGTCCAGAATCTAAAAGACAAATTACCTTTGTTTTTCACCTTAACCGGTGTCCTGCCGGAAATAGCAGCTTTGGGCCCCCCGGCGGCGTTCTCGCTTTTTTTAAATTATCGGCAGCTAATCTGGTGGGCCGCACCCACCAACGAACGGAATGATTCCCAAATGCGGTTACCCTGGTCCCACCCCTTTTTTCCTTGCTTTTAATAACGATAACCTGTAATTATTTCGTCTTGTGCGCTAAAGTTGAGAACACTTTGAGAAGAGGAACCATGTATTACGATTACATTCGAGGACCGATCGCCTGGGCTTGTTTCGCCGTTTTTATTGTTGGTATGCTTTTCCAGGTCATCCGCTTTTTTACCCTCAGCCGCAAACTGGGCACGCCGGACAACCACCTGAATCCGAACATCCTGCCGCCCAGGACAAAACCTCAGTTTTCCATGGCAACCTTAAAATCCTGGTGGCACCTCAAAGGCAAAGTATCGATCATCGGCTCCCATCCGGTCATGCTGACCGTGACAACAGTTTTCCATCTCACAATTTTTATCCTGCCCCTCTTTTTGCTGGCCCACCACACCCTGTTCGACCAACTCTGGGGGGCATCCTTTTGCCCGTTGGTGTTATCCCAATTCTGGACCGACCTCTTATGTATCGTAACCTTCGGCTGCCTCGGCTTTTTCATCGCCCGGCGCCTGTTCCTGCCCAGAGTGCGGGCCATCACCACTTTGTACGACTGGGCGATACTCATCATGGTCGCGGCGCCTTTTGTGACAGGCTTTTGCGCCATTCACAACCTGCTCGATTACGAAACCATGATCATCATCCACCTCATATCGGTCAACCTGCTCATGCTCACGCTGCCGTTCACCAAATTTGTTCACATGATCTTCTTCTTCTTGAACCGCTTTTTCTTACGCAGCGAATACAACTTCGGTGCCGGCAGCCGCCGCTGGTAAACCCCACAGTTTTCACACGGAGGGAACGTGTCCGAACCAACAGCCACAGAGCCTGTAAACACCGGGCAAATCAAACAGTTGCTCGATCAACATAAAACCAAAATGAAAATGGCGCTAAGGGTTTGCGCCCATTGCAGCCTGTGCGCGCAAAGCTGCTTTTTGTTCAACACCCGTGAGCAGGACCCGATCTACATGCCGTCGCACAAATTCATCAATTCCATCGGCCGCCTTTACAAAAAAAAAGGCAACGTCGACCGGCAGGCCCTGGAAGAAATCAGTGAGATCGCCTGGAAACGCTGTGTGCTGTGCACTCGCTGTTACTGCCCGTTAGGCATCGACATCCCGGAAATGATCACCCTGGCGCGCACCATCTGCCGGTCACAAAACGTCGTCAACGATTTTAGCGCCGAATAGCTCCGGCGTGCATTTTTCAAGCGACCCCGCGCGGGTCCAAGGAGTACACCCAACGCATGAAACCGCTGTGCCGCATTAGCATTCTCATCACCCTGCTGGTCTGTTATGCCGGAAGCTTATATGCCCAACCGGAAACCATCCTGATCAACAACAGCGCCAAATTCAAAAACAAACGCCGGGCGCCGGTCATGTTCAACCATGAAGCCCACATGGAAACCGCCGAATGCCTCGACTGCCACCACCGCTACGAAGACGGTGAAAACGTGATGGAAGAGGACGAACTGGAAGAAGGCAATCCGGACGTGCTGTGCGGCAGTTGCCACAATGTCAACTCGACCTGTGAATTGCAGGAAACCTATCACGGACAATGCATGGGCTGTCACATCAAGGGCCGCAAAACCGGCGAAAGCGCCGGACCGCGGATGTGCAACGGCTGCCACAACCCGGATCAGCCTCTGGAAGCACAGCAGGATGCCCGTGTGGCGCTCATCGACGCGACGTGTGATTAGGCACTTATTTCGCAAACATGGTTCCGGACTTTCCGGACCGGGAGGAACAAAAATATGGTCAAAGCCAAACGCAAACCGCTGGAAGAACTCAAAGCGGTCACCCAACCCTACCAACGAATACTTAACGTCGGTTGTGGCGGATGCGTATCCGTCTGCCTGGCCGGTGGACAAAAAGAAGTCCTGGTCCTGAACAATGAACTGAATCTGGCGTTTAAAAACGAAAATCAACCCAACCGCGTCGACGCCTACACCGTGGAACGCCAATGCAACGCCCGGCACCTGCGGGAGCTTGAACGCATCGTCAAAGATCACGACTGCATGCTGTCCATGGCCTGCGGCGCCGGAGCCCAGCTACTGGCCGAGACATTCCCGGACACACCGGTTTTGCCCGCCGTAAACACCGAATCGATCGGCATCGACCGCGAAGTCGGTATCTACGAGGAAAAATGCCGCGCCTGCGGCGAATGCGTGCTCGGTTACACCGGCGGCGTCTGCCCGGTCACCCGGTGCGCCAAGGGCCTGTTCAACGGCCCCTGCGGCGGGGTGCAGGACGGCAAGTGTGAAATCAGCATGGACATCCCGTGCGCCTGGTACGACATCCATGGCCGGCTCAAAAACCAGAACCGCCTCGACAACATCAAACAACTGCAAATGGTCATGGAATGGAAAAACCAGACCCAGCGCACCACCATCCAGGAAGCCTACGCCCAACGCTACGCTTCCAGCAAATAAATCAACCAGCGACCTATTCGCTTCGAGCCCGCCGCGACCACGTCGTCGGCGGGCTTTTGGTTGCAAAGGAAACCTCAAATCATGTGGAAACCGTTTTTCTGGCTGAGTCGCGCCGGACGTCAACAGCAACTGGAGAACGCCCTGCAACAGGACGAACCGGCCTATTTCGGGTTTGAAAGCGTCACCCAGGACGAAAAAACCACCAAGGTCATTCGCCATTTCGACTCGGTCGCCCGGCATTACGACATCATGAACACGCTGTTGAGCTTTGCAATTCACCTGATCTGGAAACGGATTGCCGTCAACATGCTTCAGTTGCAACAAGGCGCCAAAGTTTTGGATGTTTGCGGCGGCACCGGCGACCTGTCCATCCTGGCCGCCCGAAAAACAGGCCCCACCGGCAAGGTCGTACTATTCGACCTGAATTGGGATATGATGGCGGCCGGTTACGACAAAGTACGCAAAGCCAAAAACGGACATAATGTGGCCTACGTTCAAGGCAACGCCGAAAAAATCGGCCTGCGCGCAGAAACATTCGACGCCGCCATGGTCGGTTTTGGTATCCGCAACGTGACCCGCATGAAGCTGGGATTTGAGGAAATGTTCCGGGTTCTCAAACCCGGCGGTAAAATCCTCTGCCTTGAATTTTCCAAACCCACCGCCCCGGTCTTTCGCTGGCTCTACGACTTTTACTCCTTTTACATCATGCCCTGGCTGGGAGAAGTCATCGTCGGCTCGCGCCAGGCTTACGTCCATCTGCCCGAATCGATCCGCATGTTTCCCATGCCGGCCGAACTGTCCAAAATGCTGGCCGACATCGGTTTCCGCAAAATCCGCTACCGTCGCCTCACCAACGGTATCGCCGTAGCCCACATCGCCGAAAAACCGGCCGCAGCAAAACCAACCCCCTTAAAACCCTTAACCGGTTAAAGAGTGCCCATCCGAAAATAGAGAGAAATTTTCCAACTATTAAACCGGCGACTAAATATGTGAGCCTTCGTCAGGCCGGCCTTGATCCGGCATCCAGAATTGACACTTGATTCCGGCGCTCGCCGGGATCACAATTTTAACGGTATTTTATTGCCGGGTTAATATCCCCTAAAGAAAATCGCGGGACCGCCGATAAAAAGGGTTGGATGAGAGGCCCCCCAGATCTTGGGCCGCAACCGGGTGACCCCAAAATGACGCACGAAGGATAGTCGGCAAGGCCATCATGGTGCACTCTGAACTGGAAATTAGCTGAACTGAAACCCACGCCCCCAAACACAATAGTAACGAGGTTGTGTCATGCCGCAAAAAATCCTTGTCATCGATGACGAGCACCCTACGCTCACCATGTTTACACTCACCTTGACCGCACGCGGATTCGAAGTATACACCGCACTAAACGGCGAACAGGGACTGGCGCTACTTGAAAAGCACACCATGCCCATCGTGCTGACGGACCTCAAAATGCCCGGCATGGACGGCTTGGAGGTCCTCAAGCAGATCAAAGCGCAAACCCCTGTCACCGAAGTGATCATCATCACCGGCCAGGGTGACATGGACCTGGCCCTCAAAGCTTTGAGCCTCAACGCCACGGACTTCATCAACAAACCGATCCAACAGGACAAGCTCGACTCAGCCCTCAAACGGGCCCATGAACGCATCCAACAAAATCGCACCCTGAACGATGACTACAACATCCGCAAATACAACGGCACCGGCGTCATAGAGATCATGGGACCAATCAACTCGGGCTCGGCAAACAAACTGCGCAATGCCTTTGATGCAGTATGCGCCGAACGTAAAAAACTGGTTCTGTCGTTCTCGCCGGACACATCCATCAACAGTGCGGGCATTGCCCTGCTGACCCAGCTTCTGCTCGATTGCCGGCGCAACCAAATTCGAGTTGCCCTGACCGGCCTTTCCGATAACTTCAGGCAAATCGTCGATATGGTGGGGATGAACAAACTGGCCGGAATCTGCGACTGCGAAAAAGACGCCTTCAAAGCGATCTAAGACCGGCCCACATGGAGAAGGCCCAATGAAACACACCCGAACACTGATGACCATCCTGACAATCATGCTCCTGGCGGCGCCCGCCGCCGCCAAACCGCCGGCACCCGGCGACACCCTGCCGGACTTTACCATGCCGCCGCTGGCCGTGGCCCAGGACCGCACAACCCTGGGCTTGCAAACCAACGCGCCCTTTTCTCTGGCCGATATCGATGCACCATATGTCCTGGTTGAAATCATCGGCGTCTATTGTCCCATCTGTCATGAGCAGGCCCCCTCGCTGACACGCCTGCACAAACGGCTCAAAAAAAACAGGCTGGACGGCAAAATCAAAATGCTCGGCATCGCGGCAGGCGGCACCCCCATGGAAGTCAAACACATCCGCAAACAGGACTACCGCTTTCCAGTGGCGCACGACACCGATTTTAAAATTTACAACGCCCTGTCCAAACCCAGAACCCCCTTCACCCTGATCGTGGACAAGCAGGGCAAGGTACTTTACACCCATCGCGGCAAAATTCCCAAAATCAACGCCTTATTCAAAAAAATCAAAACACTGGTCAAATGAGCACGTCCAAAACGATGCCCGGCATACCGGCCGCAACCACGGCGGCAGGGCTTGACGAGCGGCAACCATTGGCGTTCGAACACCGGATATTTCTACTCAAAACACTTTACGAAGCATCGGGTGAACTCGCAACAGCGAACAACACCACGGACATCCTCAACCGTTTCCTGCCAACCACCATGGGGCCGCTGGGCCTGACCTTTGGATTCGCCCTGTTACTGCGCCCCACCGGCCTGCACATCGAAAGCCTCGGTTTTGAAAAAAACGCCAGGGCGCATTTTGAGCGCACCGGCGCGGCCCTGGTCACAAAATTCTTTCCGGAACAAACACGGCCGGCACACATCGAACGACCCTGTGTGCTTGTGGGGCGTCATCTCGCCAAAGATCCGCACCTGCCGCCGGGCACCAACGCCGTGATCGCAATCCCCATTGACGCAACCTCCCATGCCGTTTTAGGTTTCGGTCCCAAGCTGACCGACGCGCCAATCAGTGAGGTGGAAGACGAACTACTGCGGGGATTGGCTGCCAATCTGTCGCTTGCGCTGCGCAAGGCGTGCAACGAAGAACTGATAAAAAACCTCAACAGCACCCTTTCGAAAAAAAACCAATGGATGGAACAAGCCCTTGCGCGCATGCAGCAGACCCAGGAAGAGTTGGCCCGCCGCGCCTTCCAACTCATGACCCTGTACGAAACCGCCTTTGATCTGTCCGGTATCACCGACCCGCAAACAGTACTTTACACCTTCATCCTGAGGCTCATGGGAACCTTTTCCTATTCCAACGGCTGGATTGCCCTTTACGGACCGGGCGGCTCCCAACCGGATATCGCCAGTCGCAACCTGCCCCCGGAAACCGCAACCACCCTAGCATCCGCCCAAGGACGCAATCAAATATTGGCCCGCTTTGTAGAACTCAAAGACAAAATGCCCCGTGCCAACCAGTCGTATTTACTTTCAGACCACCACGCGCTCAAACAACTGCCCGCACAAGCCGACACCGCCGTGTTGTTTGCTGTGGATGAAGACTGGCACGGCGCCATTGGACTCGGCCATTCGCTTTCCGGCGACCCCATGGACGAAGAGACGAAACATTTACTACTATCTCTAGCCGGAACGTTTCTCGTCACATTGGCAAATACCAAACGCATACAAATGATCGAACGCCTGAACACGGACCTGGCCGCCCGCAACACCGACCTGCTGACAACCCTCGACAAATTGACCTCGGCAAAACATGAAATCAGCCTGCTGACCGAAACCAGACAACGCATCATCGGACTGGTCCAGGGTGAGGTCGCCAGGGTCCGGCGGGCATCATGGCTCGATGTGAGCCTCATCATCATCGCCGGCGCCGTTCTCGGACTACTCTTCAACCTGACCGGCCCGAGCGGCATCGATCTGATCCCGCCGTCCGTGTTCGAGCCGGCCCCGACCACAATCGCAGCCCCCAAAGCGCATCCCATGATCCGCAATAAAACCGCCGTCATCATCGATGCACGGCCGGCGGAGTTTCACAAGCAGGGGCACATTCCCCAAGCAGTAAATCTCCCACAGGAACTATTTGATTTCGTCTACTCGATGAAACTGGCCGATCTGGCGCCCGAAACACCGCTTATAATCTACGGAAGAACAATCAGCCGGCATTATGATGCAGAAGTCGCCCGCGAACTTGAACTTCTCGGCCATGAAAACATCATGGTCCTCAAAGGCGGACTTGCGGCCTGGGAAAACGCCGGCTATGAGGTGACACGATGATCGCCGGATTCATGAAGCTGCTCACCCACCCCTGGCCGGCGCTGGCCTTTCGCCTGTATATCGGCGGGCTGTTCGTCTACGCCGCCATGTACAAAATCAACTACGCCGCCGAATTCAGCGCAACCATCGCTTCCTACCGGCTGGCCCCCTACTGGGCCGTCAACGCCATGGCAGTATTCATGCCGTGGACGGAAATCATCTGCGGTACCCTGCTGATACTAGGCCTGCGGGTCAAATCGGCTGCCGCACTCGTCACGGCCCTGCTGACGGTGTTCACCCTGGCCATCATCATCAACCTGCTCAGAAACGCGCCCATCAGTTGCGGGTGTTTTCACACCATCGAGGATCCGATCAGTTGGTGGACCGTACTGCGCGATCTTACCTGGATCGCCATGACCCTGCATGTCTACCATTTCGACGCCATCCTGCGCATTGATCAACTTTTCATCGGCAAACTGAAAAGGATCGAGTCATGAAGATTCGCACCCCACTGCCCATACTGACGGCCCTGCTTCTACTATTGGGCGCCTGCTTTGAGGACAACGACACGGTGATCGGAAAATACCACGCCCAGGACACAACCATCGAAGTCATCCTCACACTCAACCGAAACGGACAAGGCACCTGGAGCACGGAATCGGACGAAATATCCTTCAAATGGTCCTCCGGCAAAAACGGCCGCCTTTGGCTGCACACCAAAAAAGGCGGCGTCATCCGGGGCACCGCGCTCAACGGCAACATCAAACTCAACCTGCCCGGAATCGAGACAATCGATTTTACCATCGAAGAACCGGAATAATCCATAACGCTTAAATCAACATATCTCCATCGAAAACAGCATTTACTGCCCCCTGATTGAACACCGTGTACTAAAGCGCCCGCCAGCTTTCACAATATGACTACCCGAACCTCTCCCTTGTCACCCCGGCGAAAGCCGGGGCCCAGGATCAAAATGATAACATCCTTTTAAATACCCCACCCAAAACTCAAGTAACTCCGAAGCACACCGGCCATCGGCAAGAGCTCGCAAAAGAACAATCATTGCCCCCTCAAAAAAAGTTCAACCAAAGATTGACTTTTTCTCAAAATCCATGATAGAAAAGTCATATTCTCTTTTCACCGCCGACATCAAGCTCAGCAACGCGGAGGGTTTTCATGACGCAGTGAAACAATAATTTAACCCAATGCTCATTTTGCAATAGCAATGCACTTGGCTGGAATTCTTGATGAAGTTGGAATGGAGCAATCGTAAAACCGGCAACCGCCCTGCCTTCGGCAGGACGGCCTGACCGGTTTTTTTTATGCCGCATACAGCAGCACAATCGCTTGACAATACATAAAAAAAAATAGCGCTGTGAATCAACAGCATAACCCCAACAAACGCAAACAACACAAAACCGTTTTTCAATATTCACGCACGCAACGTGCAACGACCATTGAACCATCTGAAATATCGCAACAACCAAGGAGGAACACCATGGGCCCGGGCCACAAAAAAACACTGCGCGGATTGACAATCACCCTTACCCTGTTGCTGATCCTGTTCTTTACCCACCCAGCATGGGCCAAAAACACCAGAACCGACACCCCCAAACCGGCATCGACCAAAACCGCCGACACCGGCAGCAACACCCCGTCAGCCGACACCCCCACCGAGCCCGACCCGGCCACCGCCGAACAACCTTCAACCGACACCCGGGACCCTAAAACCCCCAAACCCAAAAAAAAGGACGCCGCCAAACTCAGCGATACCACCTCGACCCTGCGCACCATGAGTGCGGCCACCACCACCACTGCCGACCCCACTGCCCCGAGCTACCAGGCCGCTCCCATGCCCGAAATCTCCGTCTTCACCGGGGGTGCCAATTATCGCGTCCCAATTAAAATCCCGTCTGGCCGCAACGGCCTGACCCCGGACATCAACCTGATTTACAACTCATACCTGAAAAACGGCTGGCTCGGCGTCGGCTGGACCCTGGACATGGGCGCCATCCAGCGC
>JANQIE010000066.1 GCA_028282295.1 Desulfobacterales bacterium
AGGCATAGCGTCCTATGTCGCAAGAACGTGAATGGCTCCGCCATTATTTTAAAAATGCGAGAACGCCGCCAGGGGCCAAAAGATGCTATTTCCGGATGGACACTCGCTAAAGCAATGATGATATTATGGGTTTATTTGCCAAAAAAATCGTAGTTGAACTGGACGGCGCCGCGTGCGGGTTTGAAGGCAACCGGCTCGCTTCTCTTGAAGACATCGCGGATTTGGCCGGTGATCACTGGCTGGTGTCGGATTTCAAAGAGTCGATGGCCCGCACCATGACGGTGGAGGCGCCGGTTGACATGGCCGAGGTGATTGTCCGCAAACGGCTGCAGGAAGAAGGCGAATTTGCCGAAGCGATCACGATCATCACCCATTGGAAGAAGAAAAAAGACCAACATACCACCGATATTTTTTTCACGGCAGTGCCGTCACGTTTGTACGAGCACTATCAATCCGTGGTGCGGGCGCACGCGGACGGTGTGTTGTTGTTTGCGCTTTACACGGTGCTGCATAAAATCCTGAAGCGCGAGCGCCCGCGGCATCCCACGGTTTTTATTTTCCAGCACGGCCGCTTCGCCGATATCCTGATCGGTTCCAGGGAGCGGATTTACCATGCCGGCCGGTGCGCGGCCTTTGATCGCAGCGAAGAGCAGATGGCCGGTTTGTGGGAAACCGTGCGGGGAGAGATTGCCACGGTGGAAACGTCCCACCGCATCAAGGTGGCGCAGACCCGGCTGATCCGTTGGATCGACAGCGTCGAAGCCCCTTCTTGGGCTCAGGAGGCAGGTCCGTCGGCGCGCAGGCGTCGCCGTAAGCCGGTTCAGTTCGAAGGCAAGACCTTCGACGATATTCTGGTTGTCGATTTGATGCGGCTATCCGGGACCGGCAGTATTTCCCGCCCCATGGAAGGCATCTGCTACACCACACGTCGCTTGAGCCCGGTGTTGAATGTCGCGCTGGTTTTGGCCGTGCTGGCGCTGACCGGCGCGTACCTGTGGTTCAATCAGGTTTCGTCCGGGTTGCAGCAGCAAATCACCGGTTTGCAGGCCACCAAAGCCGGGATCAAGTTTCAGGCGCCATACGATGTCGAACGCAAGCGGCAGTATGACGCCACGGTGGATTGGGTCACGCAAGTGCACCGGTATTCCGCCATGCCGACCTACAAGGCGTTGATCAATGATGTGGCTGAAGCATTGTCTGCCCGGATGACGGTGGAAACGTTCCAGGTGACGGCCCTGGATGATAAGATTCAGTTGGAAGTATTCGGCAGAAGCGATGCCGCCTTTGATCTGGCCCATCACGGCTATCAGCGGTTTCTGGCGGTGTTGCGCCGCAAGGCGTATCAGATCCGGGAAAGCCGGTTCGACACGCAAATCAATACCTCCGATTTTTGGGTCAAATTCGAGAAAAAGACGCCATGAAACGAAAATATCACGGGTTGATTTCCCTTGCCGTCGTCCTGATCGCTGTTGGGCTCGGGGCGCTATACAGCCGGTTTGCGTCCCAACAGGCCGCACCGCTGGCCAAAATCAAGCCGCCGCACCAGTCTTTTTCCCTGTCGATTCCCGATGTGGGGATGGTGCGTCAGATGGGACGGCTGGAAAAACGCCTGGGCCGCTTGGCCGGTCTGGTGTCTGTGCCGACAACACCGGTCGATTTGTGGCTCTTTGGTCACGGCGAAGCGCAACACGCGGGCTTGCGCTGGCGTCGCGCGCCCGATGCGACCGGTCAGTTGGTCATCGACTACGAGGTCAGCCTGGCCTTTGTCGCGCGCACGCAACAGTTTTGTATCATCGACGGCGTGTTTTACAGCCCCGGCAGTCTGTTGCCGGACCAGGCCAAAGTACTGCAAATCGCCGCCGACCGGGTGTTGATTGAAAAACAGGGCCGGCAGGCCTGGGTCGCGGTAGCAACGGCGCCACCCCAATTGACCCGCAACGCCGAAGCCCAAACTGAGTCGAGAAGCAAATGATGAAAGCAAGCGCCTTACTGATACTCTTGGTTTTTCTGACGGCCGGATGTGCCTTTGGACCTGAATCGATGCTGGCCAAAAAAAACGAAAAGCCGGCGTTCGATGCCGCGCGGCTGCAAAAGGAATCCGACCAACTGGCTGCCGCGCAGGCCCAAATGCGCCGCCGGTTGCAAACGCAGGCCCCGCAGCCGATCGAAGTCAAACCGGTAATGCCGGCCTATGATCCGTTAAAGGATCACATGGTCTCGTTTGCCATGGTTAACGAAAAGCTTGAAAATGTGCTGTACACCCTGTCGCAGGCCGTGCAGATGAACCTGATCATCGATCCGGGGGTGGTGACGGCGCAAAAGCGGGTCACCTTGAATTTTCAGAAAGTGAGCGCGGCTACCTTTCTCAATGAAATTCTCAACTCCTTCGACCTGTACTATGAAATCACCCAGAACATCATCCGGGTCAAAGCCTACCAGGAGCGGTTTTTCAGCCTCAATTTTCTGGACACCAACATGACCACCAGTTTCGATGTGGGCGGCGATGTGCTCGGGGCCGGTGAAACCGAAACCGCCGAAGGTCTGACCGGCAGCTTCAAGCTGACCGGTTCCGGTTCCAAAAAGGAAAACCCCTACGATGTTCTGGAAGAGGTCCTGAAACAGCTTAAAACCACCGGCGGCAAGTATTCGCTCAACCGGCTGTCGGGCAGCCTGTATGTCAAGGACACCCCCAACGTGATTAAGGCGGTTTCGCGTCTGGTCAATCACTACCGAGAAATGCTCGACCGCCAGATCCTGATCGAAGCGCGGATTATCGAGGTGACCCTGGCCGATGAATACAAGTACGGCATCGACTGGAGTTTTTTGCGCGATGAAACCCTGGTCGACACCTACATCGGTTCCGGGTCGTGGTCCCTGGGCAGCGGCATGATTCTAAGCGGCATCACGAGCGATTATTCCATCGAGACCACCATCGATGCCCTGAACCGGTTCGGCGACACCAAGGTCGTTTCCAACCCGTCGATCCGCTCCAAACACGGCAAGCCGGCGATTATCAGTGTCGGCACATCCTTTACCTATAAAAAAAGCGTTGAAACCACCTCTTTTGAGGAGACCGTCAGCGGTACGCGCGAAACCACCGAGGTCGAGGTTTCCAATGTGTTTGACGGCCTGATTCTGGGCGTGATTCCGTTTATCGATGCCGGCGGTAAGATCACCCTGTTGATCAATCCGATCAAAAGTGACGTCAACCGCGAGAGTCTGGAGCCGGAAGAGATCGGCCCCAACGCGGATCAAAGTATTTCGCTGCCGGAAGTCAGTATCAAGGAGATCAGCACGACCATCTCCCTGAACAGCCGTGATGTGGTGATTCTGGGCGGTCTGATCGATAAACGCCATGTGGCGGACGACAGCGGCGTGCCGTTTTTTTCGGCGCTGCCCGGCGTGGGGTATCTGTTTAAAGATGAGTTGCGCACCGACGAAACCCGTGAACTGGTGATAATCTTAAGCGTTACGATCATATGAGTGTCATTTTCAAAAGTCTGCAAAAAATGACCGGCGACCATGCCGCCGGCAATGCCGGCCGGCCGGCCGCCCCGGCGATTTCGTGGTGGGGCCGCTACCGGTTTCTGGTTTTGCTGGTGATGTGTCTCGTCCTTTTTCTGGGGGGGTTGGGCCTGGCCGTCCCATGGGGCCTGAAGCACCTGCGTCCCAAATTGCAAAGCGCCACCTCGAAAGCGCTGCCGGTATTGTCCGCCGGCCCGCAGCCGGACTATCTGGCTCCCGGCGAAGCCCCGGAAGAATCTGAAACACCGAGTTTTCTGGTGCCGCCGTCGCAGGTTGCGGTGACCCCGGCAACGCAGGCCGAGGCCGTTTTTCAAGCGAAAAGTGCGTCCCCGCCGCCGGCCGGCCTTCCCGCGACCGGGCCAAGTGAACCTGACGCGGCCAAACCGGATCCCGTCGAACCGCCGCAGCGCTTCGCGTCTCGCGCCAAAGCGCCGGTTGGGGCCGCGCAGAGCCTGGTGATTATCGAGACCGACCGGGTCACGTCGCCCGCTCCGTCGGCAACCCCGCCCGTGGGGGCGGCCCCGCCGAGGCGGGTCACCCCGGCCGAGACCAGGCGGCGACAAATGGCGGATTTGGTGACGCAATTGCAAACGGCGATTCAAAACAAGGACGCCGGGCGATCGGACGCGCTGCTGACGCAACTGGCCGCCTTGCGGGGCGCCCAGGATCCGTTTACCCTGAAAATGCAGGCGTACTGGTGTTTGCAAAAAGAAGATTATAACGGGGCGCGCGGTTTTCTGCTCCCGGTGCTGGCGGCCAATGCCGATGACCTGGAGGCCGGCCTGAATATGGCGGTGGTGGAGATTCGCACCCATCAAACCCGGCAAGCGCATGCGCGTTTGCTCAAGCTCAGGGATTTGTACCCGGAAAACGGTGATGTCATAAGTATGTTGCAGCAATTTAGACAATCCGAATGAGTCGAAGAGATGTAGCGCAGGGTTTTATTAAACCGGCGATTAAATATACAAACCTTCGTCATGCCGGACTTGATCCGGCATCCAGAATTGACGCTTGATTCCGGCGCTCGCCGGAATCACAATTTTAAAGGTATTTTATT
>JANQIE010000070.1 GCA_028282295.1 Desulfobacterales bacterium
AAAATACTTTTAAAATTGTGACTCCGGCGAGCGCCGGAATCAAGCGTCAATTCTGGATGCCGGATCAAGTCCGGCATGACGAAGGCTTACATATTTAGTTGCCGGTTTAATACTAATTCGTAATTCTTAATTTTCAAACGGTCTTCATCCACAATTCTTAATTCTTACGTTTTCTCTCCCATTTACAGGCCCGGAACAGTCACTGGCGTTTATTTGCCAGCCTCAGCCTGACGCCTACGACTAAGGGAGCGCCGTGCGGTCGAGCCACAATTTGGTCCTGAACAACCCGACCAATGTCTTGGCATCCTGGATTTCGTTGCCGGCGATCATGGCATCGATCGCTTCCCAGGATTTCGGTTGGACTTCGAGCAGTTCATCCGCGTCGAGTTTCTGGTCGGCCGGCTGTAAACCGGTGGCGACGAACAGATGGATCCGTTCATCTGAATACCCCGGCACCGGAATGACTTCGCCAAGTTTTTCCAAATGATCCGCCGCAAAGCCAATCTCCTCGATCAACTCACGGCGGGCGCAGTCGCGCGGCGCTTCACCGGGTTCGAGGGTGCCGGCGGGAATCTCCCAGATCGGCCCGCCTGCTGCAAACCGGAATTGACGAATCAGGATCACCTGCCCGTCAGCGGTCAGCGGCACCATGGCGGCGGCGCCGGGGTGCCGCAGGACATCCAGATCGGTGGTCGCGCCATTTGCCAGGGTGATGTTGTTGGTGGTCAGCTCAAAAACCCGGCCTTGATAAACCGTGCGGGTGAGATTTACTTTAACGGTAGAATTCATAGGATTGTTTTTAAAACATCCCCTCCACTTTCTGTTTTTCCTTTTGCACGAGGGTACGGGCTTCCGCGCACAGGTTCAACACTTCGGCAATATTGGCGTGATTGATATAAGCCACCACGATATAATTGCGGTAGGCCGTCGAAAAATAAGCCAGTTCCTGACCATCCTGCCACTTGACCCATTTGGCCATTCTAGGATGCTGGTGGTTGACCTGATAAAATTTCTGGCCGTACTTTTCCAGCATGCTCTCCCAGACACTTTGACCGCTGCGTGCCTTGACCATGATGGTGTAATACAGCAATTTATTGGTGGTCGCGCTGAAACTGAATTCCGCCCCTTCGACCGGCGATGTCTTCAAGCTGACCGATCCCTGCGGATTCGCCACCAGCAGATGGGTCATGGCCAGCGCCCGGGGACAGGCTTCCCAACCGGCGGCATACTGGGAGGTAAGCTCATCCCACAGAAACTTGTCCACCTGAAATTTGTGCCGGGTACTGGGCATCAGGGAAACCTTGTCGAACATCTTCGACTTTTCGATCTTGGCTTTGACGGTTTGCGCCGAATCGCCCCACTGGACACCGGCGAAGCTGAATTTGGTCGGTTTCAGCGGAGCTTGCGGCCGGGTTGCGGCCTGGCGTTTGATCTCTTCAAAACGACGCGAGGTTGCGATGGCCTGGTCCGCATTTTCCTCAGTCAACCCCATGTGCAACATGGCTTTGCGCATGGCCTCAATTTTCCCGATCTGTTCTGTTTGCATCAACTTTGCGACCGTTTTGCAAAAGTAGGGTTCATTGAATTGACCATCGCGGATCGCGCGAATATAATCGAGGACACCTTGATCACATGCACCGTCTGCCGCAAAAGCTGGTGCACACAGAACAAACACCCCGGCTACTAATAAAATGGTCAGTGATCCAAAGAGTCTGCGGTTCATTTTGACCTCCGAAAGTACTGTTTGGCAACCCTAAAATAAGAATGACAAATTTTGTCTTTTTAAGGTTGTTTTTCCAATCCGTAAAAGCGAAAAATGTGATTTAATTTCAATTATTGCTTAATTCAGTCGAAAATTAAGCGCATCCATATTTGTGTTATCGAAAATGAGCAAAAGCCATACCACCCATCTTTACCAATATTTTAATAAATATTTAAGATAGTTAAAAGCCTACAGCACTTTATCATACAGCTTGAATGACAATTCCCGCTTGATAGGGACATTTTTTGTCATTCTTATTTGGTTGAGTGCGGCGCTGGTGGGCGATTGGGCGGCGGAGTGTGATTTTTAGACGACAATCACGCGGGATCGATTTTACTCACGCGGTGAGATAATATATACGGTTACACATCTTGTTCCGAAGACCTTTGCAACGTTGGGGCAAACCTCAGGGCTCGTGCAAAAATAATTTCCCATTTTATGCGCGAGCCCTTACAAACAGACAGGTGTTGATCCGGTGAGAATAAGCAGAACAGCGGCCGCGTCTTTGGCGGCGACCGAAATCATCAAGATCGCTTGCGGCATCGAGCAGAACGGCTACATTTTCTATACCAGTGCCGCCCACTCTTCACCAACGGCCGCAACCCGTAAGCTGTTCGCTTCGCTGGCCCAACAAGAGCAGGCGCATTGGGCTTATTTCGCCGGCATGTTCTACGAATTTGCCACTAGCGGGGAGAAATCACGGCAGCAATTAAAATCGCATGCAACACCGGAAAACCGCGCGCTACGGTTGAAGGTCAACCGGCGGTTGCAGGCCGGCACCCCGAATCCGGTTCGGGCGCTCGACCAGATGGAACGAGGGCTGGAAGTCGTCATCCAGTTGGCCCGCCGTGCCGAAAAAGAGAGTGTCGATTTCTACACAAAATTGCTGGTCCATGCTGATTTTGAAAAATCCCGGAGTGTGTTGAGGCGGATTATTCAGCAGGAAAAAGCCCACATGATCAACCTTACGCGGATCCAGCACTATTTTACGAAGAATCGTTAGAGGTCGGCGCTATCGGGTGGGCATGCTGGTGGGCATGGCCCACCCTACAATTCTACCCGGCGGCAAAATGGTTTCCAAATGCGGTTACCCTGGCCGCGCATACAGCCATTTCAATGACATTAAGGTCTGCCCGGAAATGGCATCCTTTGCCCCGGCAGCCTCGTTACAGTCGCGGAACATTTACGGTGGCGACAGTATCACTTTTGCCCGATGCCAGGATCTCGGTCAGAATTTGCGCCGCCTTGACAAAATCGTCATCGCCGTAGGCATTGAACTCGCTGATAATCACTTTCATTTTGCCGGGCTTGTCACAATCCAAAAGCAACAATTCATCGTCTCCGGCGCGGCTGTGATAAATCGCCACAACACCACCGTTGCGGTCATGAAAAATGTATATGGGGGTTCGCCGGCCGGTCATCTTGGCGATAAGGGCAAAGCCTTGCGCTTCGAGCCCGGCGAATATGATGCTTTTAAGCTTTGAGTTGTGGTTCAGAGTAATGCGTTCCATGGCTTTAAATCGTTTAACCTCTGGTGTTGATTTTGGGATGTTTCGCACACTGAAACTTAGCCCGTACAATAGGCCATTTATGTCGCCGGTGCAACTTTTTTCGGATTAAAATAAAACACTTGCCATCTTTAGGGCGAGACGCTAATATCGTCTGGGCAATAAGGGTTCGCGCAAGAAAAGTTTTACATTTCAGACATCCCGGCTTCAGGTCGAACCAAGATGGTCTGACGCCGGGATGCCTGAAATGTAAAATTATTTTTGCGCGAACCCTGAATGGAGCATTCCTGAGAGCAGCCTTGCCGGTACAAATTCAATACACACACCTTTTTTGGGCAAGGCTCAGTGAACCGATCAAAATTGGGACTAAACGGAGGAGAGAATGGAAGTCTTGGGCATAGATATTGGGTTTGGTTTCACCAAAGCCACAAACGGTAAGGACTATCTGGTGTTCAAATCGCTCATGGGTGAAGCCACCGATATTCAGTTTCGAACCAAGATCGGCAGCACCTCCTACCTGAACGACCTGCATGTGACCATCGACGACAAATCCTACTTCATCGGTGACTTTGCCGAACAACAGTCCAATGTCCGCCAATTCACCCTGGATCAGGAAAAGCTGATCAGCGACTTTGTGAAAATTCTGGGGTTGACCGTGGCCGGCACCTTCTCGGAAGAATATGTTCCCATCAACCTGGTTTCCGGCCTGCCGGTGGGGTATCTGAAGCAGTACTACAAACGCTTCGCCGAATTACTTTCCGGCCATCATAAGGTAACCTATCATAACCCGGACGGCTCAACCTTTACCCGCCGCATCAATATCAACAAAATCCGCATGATGCCCCAACCGTTGGGCAGCCTTTTCAACATGATGATGAACGACGACGGCAAAATCATCAACGCCGACCTGTCCAATCAGAAAGTCGGCGTTGTCGATATCGGTTTTCGCACCACCGATTTTACCATCATGGACCGCATGCGTTATGTCGAACGGGGCAGCAGCACCATGGACACGGGCATTTCCAAAAGCTTTGCCATCATCGCCAATAAACTGCGCGAAGAAAGCGGCGTGGCCATCGAGCTATACCGGCTGTTCAACGCCGTCGAAGGCGGCACCATCAAAATCAGAGGGCAGGAGTACAACATCGCCAACCTGCGCGATCAGGTGTACCAGCATTCGGCCGGCGTCATCGCCGGCGACATCGACCGGCTCTGGGCCGAAGACTGGGACATCGACGTCATCCTGGTCACCGGCGGCGGCAGCCGGGAACTGGCCAACTATCTCGAACCGATGATTTCAGGTCAGGTCATCCACGTTGAAAACAATGTAGACGCCCGCCTGAACAACGTGCAGGGCTTTTACAAATACGGCCGCTACGAATGGCGCGATCAAACAACCGAAATCCCCGAGACGGCAACCGCCGAAGAAGAATAAAGATCCATTGCCCTGTGAACAACTCGTGTCCATCCGGAAATAGCGCACCTATTCTTCCTGCAACGCCGGTAGATCGGCGTAATGGTCCAAGGCTTCGGGGTTGCTCAGGGCGTCCTTGTTCAGGACCGGCTCGCCCTGGATGACCTTTTTGACTGCGATTTCAACTTTCTTCATATTCAGGGTGTAGGGCACCGCCGGGATGGCGATGATCTTGGCCGGGATGTGGCGCGGCGAGGCGTTGGCGCGGATGAGCGCGCGGATCCGTTTTTTCAAATCATCCGTCAGCATCCGGCCCGCGGCCATCTGAACGAACAGGATCACGCGTACGTCGTTCTTCCAATCCTGCCCCACCACCACACTGTCTTCAATCTCTTCGAACTGCTCCACCTGACGGTAAATTTCAGCCGTACCAATACGCACGCCCCCCGGATTCAACGTTGCGTCCGACCGCCCGTAGATGACCACCCCGCCCCGGTCGTTGATTTCAATAAAATCGCCGTGCCGCCAGACGCCGGGATACACATCGAAATAGGCCCGGTGATACTTCTTTTTGTCGGGATCGTCCCAGAAGTAAATCGGCATGGAAGGAAAGGCGGCGCTGCAAACCAACTCACCTTTTTGATTCAACACCGGCCGGCCGTCCGGGCCGAACGCGTCCACCTTCATCCCCAGGCCCCGGCACTGCAATTCGCCGGCATACACCGGCAGCATGGGATTGCCCAAAGCAAAACAGCCATTCAAATCGGTGCCGCCTGAAATAGAAGCCAGTTGCAGATCCGACTTGATCTCCCGGTAGACAAAGTCAAACCCTTCCCTTGATAAAGGCGAACCGGTTGACAAAAGCGCCCGGAGCGGTTTGAGATCGAACATCGCAGCCGGTTTGACGCCGGCATTTTGTAACGCGGCGAGATAACCGGCGCTGGTGCCGAAGACGGAGATTCTGGCATCCTGGGCCAGTTGCCATAGCGCCCCCGGATCAGGATAAAACGGATTGCCGTCAAACAGGACCAACGTAGCGCCGGTGGCCAGGGAACAGACCAGCCAGTTCCACATCATCCAGCCGCAGGTCGTAAAATAGAAAATAGTGTCGTCCCGCGTCAGGTCGGTATGCAGCAACAACTCCTTGAGCTGGTGCAGCAATATGCCGCCGGCGCTCTGGACCATGCACTTGGGCAGTCCGGTGGTGCCGGACGAATACATGATGTAAAGAGGATGATCAAAGGGCAGTTGTTCAAATTCTATTTCGCCGGGCGCCGCATCGGCGCCGGCGATAAAATCCGCGTAGTGGACCGCATGCGGCACTTTGGCAATATCCGGTTTATCTTCGGTGTACGGTACCACAACTACTTTTTCCACCGAGTCGATCTGCTTCAAAATTGCGCTGATGCGCGCCAAAGAGTCGATCCGCTTGCCCTTGAAGGCGTATCCGTTGGCGGTGAACAGCACCTTGGGTTTGATCTGACCGAACCGGTCCAGGACACCCTTCACACCGAAATCCGGCGAACAGGAAGACCAGGTGGCGCCAATACTGACCGCCGCCAGCATGGCCATGATGGCCTGGGGCATGTTGGGCATAAAGCCCACCACCCGGTCGCCTCTGGTCACACCGGCAGCGCGCAGCGCCGCGGCCAGACCGGCGACCTCCCGAAACAGATCCGCATAGCAGATGTGCAGCGCCGGCTGGTTTTCCCCCTTGAAAATTAACGCCGTGCGCTGGTCGCGGTAGCGCAGCAAGTTTTCGGCAAAGTTAAGCCGGGCACCGGCAAACCATTGCGCACCGGGCATTTTATACGGATCATCCACCACCCGGTCAAACGGTTTGGAAGAAATCACGCCGGTAAACTCCCAAATGGCCGCCCAGAAATCGGCGATCTCTTCCACCGACCAGCGATACAGCGCGTCATAACTGTTGAACGATTTACCACAGGTAGCGTTCACATGCTGCATGAAGCGGTACATGTTGGTCCGCTTGATTTGCTCATTCGAGGGTTTCCAAAGCATTTTAGCCATAGCGTCTCCTTGTCCGAACCCGGTATTGCCGGTTCTCATGCCGCACATCCACGAAAATGGTGCAGGAGCGGCGGGACACTGCTCCTGCAGTTCAGCGCGCGCATCGCATCAATGTTTAAAACTGCGCTGCCCGGTATACACCATGGTCGCGCCGGCTTCGTTGCAGGCGTCGATGGACTGGTAGTCGTTGTTCGAACCGCCCGGCTGAACAATACTGCCGATGCCTTCATTAAGCCCCACATCCACCCCGTCGCGGAACGGAAAAAAAGCATCACTCACCATGGCGGCGCCGATCAAGCCGCCCTTTTCTTCCTTCACCCGGGCATCGATGGCGGCCTTTTTATCTTCATCTTGCAGATCGTTGTAGGCCGCGTTGTGGGCTTCGAAGCAATACCGGTCGGCCAGTTTGCGGTAGGCTTTATCACGGGCGATTTCCGCCACGCCCACCCGGTCCTGCTCACCGGTACCAATGCCCACGGTGACCAGATCCTTCACGTAGATAACCGAATTGGAAGTAATCCCCGATTCCACCAGCCAGCCGAAAAGCAGATCTTCATATTCGGCTGCCGTGGGTTCGCGGTCGATGCGGTAGGTTTTGCCGTTGTAATCACATTCGGCCACCTTCAGATCAGCGGCGGTCCTGGCGGCCGGCACAAACGACCACTGGGCGATCAAACCGCCGTCGATCAGGCTTTTAAAGTCGATGCAGCGTTCGCCGACAAACGTTTTCAAACGCGCAATATTGCCGATGCGGATCACCCGCAGATTCTTACGCCGGGCCAGAATATCGAAGGCCCCCTCTTCAAACTCGGGCGCCACCACCACTTCGGCGTATTGGGCCGCAATCCCTTCGGCCGTGGCCTTGTCGATGGCGCGATTCAGGGCGATACAGCCGCCAAAGGCCGCGACCCGGTCGGCCATGTAGGCTTTGTGGTAGGCTTCGGCCAGATTGTCGGCCTGGGCCACACCGCAGGGGTTGTTGTGCTTGACGATCACCACGGTCGGCTTGGCATCGAAGTAGCGCAGAATATTCAACGCGTTGTCCGCATCGGTCAGATTGGTTTTGCCCGGATGCTTGCCGGACTGCAACAGTTCGATGTCCGAGGCCAGATAGCGCCCCGGTTGGATGGTTTCAGTTTCGCCCAGCACCAGATTGCCGTTAGCCAGGCGATAGAGCGCAGCCGGCTGACCCGGATTTTCACCATAGCGCAACCCCTTGTCTTCGCCCTCGATCTGCCAGGTGACTTTGTCGTAAAACAGGGTTTGCCGTTTGTCCGCATCGACAAAACTGATTTCCATCTTGGGGGGAAACGGGTCGCCAACAATCGTTTTGTACATTTTCTTCAGGTCTTCTGCCATATTATTCTCCTTAATTCATTAAAATGGACACTAGCGATAACAACCGGCAACCTGATCGATGGTGCGGCCGGCCAGGTAATCGGCGATGGCCCGGTCGTAGTCGGCGGTATGGGCAAAGGCTTTACGCGCCAGGTTAAATCGCATTTCCAGACCGGTCGCCCCGTCATTGGCCTTCAGGTCGTTGATGATCGACGGATAATCGGCCGCGTTGACCACCGGGGCCACCCGCAGGTAGTTCTTGGCCGACGCCCGAATCATGCACGGCCCGCCGATATCGATATTGCCCCGGGCCTGCTCCACGCTGACACCGGGCCGGGCAATGGTTTGCTGAAACGGATACAGATTGACCACCACCATATCGATGGCCACCGCCGCGGTGCGTTGCAAGTCGGCTTGATGGGCGTCATTATAAGTTTCCGTCAACAAACCAAGATAGATTTTAAAGTCGAGCGTCTTGACCAGACCTCCCTGGGTTTCAGGTTGGCCGGTGTAGTCGGACACCTGCGTCAGATGCTTTGCCGCGTCCGCGCCCAAAATCTCCGCCAGCCGTCCGTAAGTGCCACCGGTGGAGAAGAATTTGATCGCCGGATTGATCGCAAGCAGTTGGGGTACAAATTGGTCCAGGCCGCTTTTGTCGGATACACTCAACAGTACGTGCCGCACCGGCACCAGGTTATCGATTTTTTCTACTACATTGATTGACATGAAGGATACCCCCTTGTGAAATGCAATTAAGAATTAAAAATTGGGAATTAAGAATTGAGGTAATTTATCTTCTTTTTATTCAAATTCCGGCAAGCCCCGTTCCTCCGGGTCACCGTGTTCACACGGCTTGCTTGCCGGTCATGTGATCAATGGCGACGCTGATCACGGCGGTCTGGTCCACGGCCTTGGATAAATAGGACCGTTTTTGATCGCCGTTTGCCGGGTCATAATGCTGCATGATGATATCCAGGGCCTGCTGTTTGGCCTCGGGATCGAGGATCAATTCGGCGATGCCGAAACCGATCACGCTCTGGTAGTGGACGCCCCACTTGCACGGTTGCCGGTGGGGGATGACATCGGCTTGCGCCTCAAGTTCAAAGCAAACCCGCGCATCGCGCCGGATCAGATCGATTTTCCTGCCTTCGGGCGCGCAATGGAAATAAAGCGTCCGCAGGGCATAGCCGAAAGACATCGGTACGATATACGGAAACGGCTGATCATGCAAGCCGAGCCGGCAAACCTGCGCCCGTTGGATCATCGCTTCGATCCGGTCAATTTCCGTAATCGCTCTTTCCCGGCGTCGCATAAATCGTTTACTCCAGGCTCATCACACTTTCCCATCGTTCCATTTCCGTTGCCACCGGCAGCTTCATCCGAGTCATGCGGTCGATCAGAGCATCCGTGTTAAACCGCACATAAGGATTGACGGCCGCCTCATCGGCCAACGTTGAACGAACCAGCCCGGGATCGTATTTTGCCAGATAGGCCGCAATGGCCGCGTTATCCGGTTCGATGATCCGCGCGATCCGCATCGATTCCTCGACATAGTCGTGCCCGGCATAGACGCGTGTTTGCGGCGGCAAGATCATCAGTTTTTTGATGGATGCCAAAAAGGCCCGCAGGTCCCCTGAAAAACAGTTGCCCACAGTGCCGTTGAACAGCGTGTCGCCGGTGATCAAACTGCCGTTCCAATGAAAAGTCACCGAGTCGGCCGTATGTCCGGGGGTGGCCCAAACATCAATGCGCGCCCCGTCCAGATCAAGGTAGCCGTCGGCCGCCAGTTTCCGGTGATCCAGCAAAACCGCGCCGGTCCTGGCCGTCAACGTCGCGTTGCCGCCGGTATGATCGCCGTGGCTGTGGGTGTTGGTCGCATATTTCAGCACCAACCCCTTATCGCGGCAAAAAGCGACCATGGCGTCCACCGCGCCCCCGTCAATCGCCACGGCTGTCCGGTCCTTATATAATAGGTAACCCAAATTGTCAGCGGCGTAACGAAATTGCTGAATCGACATGAGAACCTCAAAACAGAAATTATTTAGTGTCCATCCGGAAATAGTAGATTTTGGCTCAGGCCAAGGCCACAGCGAATTTGAAACCGCAGGCGAAGTAAAGCTACATCGCAAGAACATGAATGGCTACGCCATTATTTCAAATTCGTGAGAACGCCGGCCTGGGCCAAAAGATGCCATTTCCAGATGGACACTATTAAAGGAATAATGTCAGGATATAAAAAAAAAACAGGGCGAATGTAAATAAAAAATATGCACCATGGATAGATCGGTCCGCCAAAACGCTCAAAACCGCCTTTTTCTGCTTTTTTTTAAATAATGCAGTTATCCATAAAACCCAAGTAAGGGCTCGCGCAAAAAAAATTGCATATCTTGGAAAATTTCATGGATTCCGGGGCTTGCTCCAGGCCCGATCCGGGGCTCGCCGGAAGGACGCAGAAATAAACTCCGTCACCCCGGCGAAAGCCGGGGTCCAGAACCTGAACGACAAAATACCTTTTCTGCTTATTTATCGCTTTAAAGACTCGCGCAAAAACAATTGCGGATTTTGAAAAACCTCCTGGATTCCGGGGCTTGCTCCGGGCCCGATCCAGGGCTCGCCGGAAGGACGCAGGAATAAACTCCGTCACCCCGGCGAAAGCCGGGGTCCAGAATCTAAACGACAAGATACCTTTTCTGCCTACTTATCGCTTTAAAGGCTCGCGCAAAAAAAAATGCGGATTTCGAAAAACCTCCCGGATTCCGGGGCTTGCTCCGGACCCGATCCGGGGCTCGCCGGAAGGACGCAGGAAAAAACTCCGCCACCCCGGCGAAAGCCGGGGTCCAGAACCTGAACGACAAGATACCTCTTCTGCTTATTTATCGCTTTAAAGACTCGCGCAAAAAAAAATGCGGATTTTGAAAAACCTCCTGGATTCCGGGGCTTGCTCCGGACCCGATCCGGGGCTCGCCGGAAGGACGCAGAAATAAACTCCGTCACCCCGGCGAAAGCCGGGGTCCAGAACCTGAACGACAAAATACCTTTTCTGCTT
>JANQIE010000086.1 GCA_028282295.1 Desulfobacterales bacterium
CAGCATCTTTTGGCCCCTGGCGGCGTTCTCGCATTTTTAAAATCCTCGACATAGCGCGCTATGCCTGCGGTTTTAAAAATGCTCGGGCCTTGCCAGGAACCAAAATCTACCATTTCCGGATGGACAGCAGCTAATGTCCATCCGGACCAGCCGGAGAGTGTCCGGCTGGCTGAAATCGAGCCTTCCCCCCAACCGAACACTGGTAAAACAACGGCCATTAAGACGGCGATTTTTTTTAGTCCCGCGTGGTGCTAATTGTCAAATAAAAATCACAGGCATCCGGCACACTTCCAATCAAGTTGCGGATTCATCTACGCGCAGCACCTTGGCCCCCCGAATACGGCCCTCCTTCAGTTCCATCAGCGCCTCGTTGGCGTTTTCCAGACGATAGGTCTGTGTGACGGATTGAAGCGCCATCGCATCAGCCAGTTTTAGGAATTCATGCACATCGTGCCTGGTCACATTGGCAACACTTTTAATCTCTTTTTCCATCCACAGATGCTCAGAATATTTCAGGTCGCGTAACGCCTGCTTATCCCCCTCTTCTTTGCGAATCGCATTGATCACAAGGCGGCCGGCCGGTTTGAGACATTTCAGCGCATTGACCACCGGTTGCCAGACCGGGGTGGTGTCAATAATGCCCTCAAGCAGTTCCGGTGGCCGGGCACCAATATCACCGGACCAGACCGCCCCCAGTTCCAACGCGAATTGCCGCTCCCGCGGATTGCGCGCAAACACGGCCACCCGTATCTGCGGATAACGGTAGCAAACCATCTTAAGCACCAGATGCGCCGACGCACCAAAGCCGAACAATCCCAGGGTCTGCTTGCCCTGCAGTTCAACCAATCGCACGGACCGGTAACCAATAGCACCCGCACAAAGCAAGGGCGCGGCCTGGACATCGGTAAACCGTGCCGGTATCGGATAGGCGAATGCTTCGGGCACCGTTACGAATTGCGCATAACCGCCGTTCACATCACGGCCGGTGGCCTTGAAAGAGCCGCACAAATTTTCCCGTTCACTGCTGCAAAATGCACAAGTCCGGCAAGCTGAATGAATCCAGGCCACCCCCACCCGGTCACCGATGGCGAACCGTCCGGTCCCCGGGCCGCGTTGATCCACAAGCCCGACAATCTGGTGCCCCGGCACCACCGGAAAACGCGGCGGCGGCGTGCGCCCCTCGATTTCATCGAGTTCAGTGTGACACACGCCGCAGGTCAACACCCGCAGGCGGACTTCGCCCTCTTTGGCTGTTGGGGCGGGTATCTCACAATATTCCAGCGGCGCACGATGTTGCGCCAAATTCGCTGTACGCCTCAAGACCATCGCTTTCATCGGCATCCTCTCCTGACTCGTGTCCATAATCTACTATTTCCGATATTTTCGGCTGGGCACTAACTCGTGTCCATCCGGAAATAGTAGATTTTGGTTCCCGGCAAGGCCCGAGCATTTTTAAAACCGCAGGCATAGCGGCGATCTATGTCGAGGATTTTAAAAATGCGAGAACGCCGCCAGGGGCCAAAAGATGCTATTTCCGGCTGGGCACTAACTCGTTTTAATCTTCCAACAGGACGACAACGCCATCCTTCAAGTTTTACTTCGAACCTGCCGATATGCTCTACAAACGTCGTCAATAAGAAAGCTTGACGATGCGTTAAATTACCTATAATGTTCTATATTCCAGCATGGACCGGCTCTAGGCCGAGTGTCAAGTCAGTTCATGCGCTAGTTTGTGTCCCGCCGACTTTGTCGGCCGCAACCACCATCGCAAGTGTCCAGCCGAACACTTGCACGCACTCTAAGTTCATATCTCGACTTGGTCAAAAATTGGTATCCGGAAGCTTATTGGGCCGGCGCGATATTCAAACGGTCCGACAAACAACCCAACAACCGGCGTATTCGTGACAAGTGTGAGCAAATGACCACCCCAATTGATTTCACCCAAAAACAGCTGCAAACCCTCGGCCGCCTGGCCATCGATCCGACTCGACACCTGGGTCGCATCGCCCTGTTTTTTTTACAGGGATTCTTTTTGATCTTCACCTTACCGGTTCAAGTGTCCAAAATCGTCCAACAGGTCTACTTTATCGGTATGAAATCAATTTCGATTATCTGCCTCACCGGGGCTTTCACCGGCATGGTGCTCGGCATCCAAGGTTACTATACCCTGTCGCAATTCGGTTCCGAGGGCCTGTTGGGAGCAGCCGTGGCCCTTTCGTTGATCCGCGAAATGGGACCGGTGCTGGCCGCCATCATGGTGATTGCCCGCGCCGGATCCGCCATGGCGGCGGAAATCGGCATCATGCGCATCTCCGAAGAGATCGACGCTCTGGAAACCATGGACATCAACTCGATTCGTTTTCTGATCAGCCCCCGCATCGCCGGCGCCTTGATCAGTTTTCCCTTGCTCACCGCGCTTTTCGATGTCGTCGGCATCTTCGGCGGTTACCTGACCGGTTCACTGCTGCTGGGCATTTCACCCGGAATTTACTTCGGCAAAGTAGAATCGAGCGTGGTAATGGCCGATGTCAACGGCGGTTTTGTCAAGTCGTTCGTATTCGCCGTGGTGGTCACCACCATCTGCTGTTTCCGAGGCTATTTTACCCATTTAGGCACGGAAGGCTTCGGCGCCAAGGGCGTGAGCCTGTCGACCACATCGGCGGTGGTCACTTCGTGTGTATTAATCCTAGTTGCCGACTATATCATTACATCCTTTTTATTATGAGCCCGCCGTTAATTCAATTCGACAACGTATTCAAAACCTTTGGCGCCAATGCCGTTTTGAACGGTGCCGACCTGAGCATCTACAAAGGCCAGGTGACGACCATCATCGGTAAAAGCGGCACCGGCAAGAGTGTTTTACTCAAACATATCATCGGCCTGATGGAACCGGACAAAGGGCGTATCCTGTTTAACGGCAAAGCCCTGACGGACATGAAGAAACCCGACCGCCGGGCTTTGAAACGCAAATTCAGCTACATGTTTCAAAACACCGCTCTGTTCGACTCGATGACGGTGTTTGACAACGTGGCCCTGCCGTTGCGGGAAAACACGGCCTACCCCGAAGGCGAAATCCAGCGCCGGGTGCGCGACAAGATGCACCAGTTGGATTTAACAGGGATCGATGAAAAGTATCCGTCCCAACTTTCCGGCGGCATGAAAAAACGGGTAGCCCTGGCACGGGCCCTGGTCACCGAACCGGAGATTGTCCTGTTCGACGAACCGACCACCGGTCTGGACCCGATCCGCAAAAATGCCGTGCACAGCATGATCGCCGATTACCAGCAACGCTTCGGCTTTACCGGCATTGTCGTGAGCCACGAAATACCGGACGTCTTTTTTATCTCCCAGCGCATCGCCATGCTCGACAGCGGCCGGATTCTCTTCGAAGGCACCCCCGAGGAGATCCAGAACATCACCGATCCGATTATCCAGCAATTCATCAAGGGCCAGCAGAATGTCAGGGATGATCTGACCGGCCTGCCATCGCACCATCAGGGCATCAAACGCTTCAAGGAAGAGATGACCCGCCTCCAGCGCCACCAGATCACCTTTTCGCTGGTATTGCTGACCATCAACAACATTGAAAATATAAATGAAATCGCCGGGCATAGTGCCGTGCCGACCTTGTTGAAGGACTTCGCGGCCCAGGTCCGCAAAAGCATTTACATCACCGACACCTGTTTTCGGTACGGCATGAACAAAATCATGGTGGTGCTGCCTGATACGAATCAAACCCAGGCGGAAAAATTTTGCGACAAACTATCGCGCAAACTCAAGGAAAGCACGGTGTTTGACATTCAGCCGGTGCCCGGCGTCTGCTTTTCGGTCAGCGCCGGGTACGCGGAAGCACGCAAAGACAGTCATCTTGATGATGTCATTCGGACTGCGGAATCATCATCAAACGTATTTCACGAAATTAAAGTCTGTTAGCCGGTGTCTATTCGAAAACAGCGGACAGGAAAAAGAAAGTGAACCAGGAGGCTTTATGAAAAAATCGTCGGTTGAAATGGGGGTCGGCATATTTGTTTTAATCGGATTGCTCTGTGTCGGTTACCTGACCATCAAATTGGGCAAGATGGAATTAATCGGCGGCAACCATTATTTTCTAAACGCCCGTTTTGACTCGGCCACCGGTCTGAAATCCGGGGCCGCCGTCGAAATCGCCGGTGTGCAGGTAGGCCAGGTCGATGCGGTCACCTTGGACCAGGAGCGCCAGGTGGCGGTGGTCAAACTGAAAATCGAAAATCACATCGAATTGACCGATGATGTAATCGCCTCGGTCAAAACAGCCGGTTTGATCGGCGACAAATACATCAAACTGACACCGGGCGGATCGGACGAAATCCTGAAACCCGGCGATATGATCATCGAAACCGAATCCGCGATTGACCTGGAAGAGCTGATCAGCAAATATGTTTTTGGCGGCGTCTGATTTTTGATTGCCGCCCGGCACCTTATGCAGTATTTTAAAAAATAGCATAACGAAAATAGAAAACTTACCTTAAAAGGACTCAACGCAATGCAACAATGGACAACCCGGATATTGGCGCTAATGGTATTAGGCTGGAGTTTAAGCGCCCATGCCGCCGAACCGCTGGAAACCCTGAAAGGCCCCATGGATCGCGTGGTGCAGATCCTCATGGACCCGCAGTATAAAAATGAAGGCAAGGCGATCCAACGCAACCGTATCTGGCGCCTCATCGAAGACCTATTCGATTTCGATGAAATGTCCAAACGTGCCGTGGCGCGCAAATGGCGTCAATTTACCCCGGAAGAAAAAAAAGAATTTACGGAAGTATTTGGGAAACTTTTGTCGAACACCTATTTAAATCGGGCCCAAATAAGATATAGCAACGAAAAAGTCAATTATGTGGGCCAGGAAAAGTTAACCGACACCAAAGCCGTCGTCAAAACAATCATCGTGGGTGAAGCCGGTGAAATACCGGCCGACTACAGCATGAAACTCAAAAACGGCAAATGGCGCATCTACGACGTAACCATAGAAGGGCTAAGCCTGATCAGCAATTACCGCAACCAGTTTCGTAAAATACTATCCAGAGAAAAACCGGCCCAACTAATCGCCAAACTAAAAGTGAAAGTTGAGGACCAAAAAAAGCCGTGAAGACACCCTGAGCCGCGGCCCTTATAGTACAAGCACCTGTTTGCCCATCATGGTGCCACGCTCCTGTTTAATGTGCATTGCCTGGATATTTTCAGGCGTCAGACCGACCACAGTCTTTTGTCGGGTTGTAACAAGGGCGCCTTCATCCAACAGGCCGGCTACAATCGAAAGCAGTTTCCCCTGCGCGGCCATATCATCCGTCTCAAACATCGATCTGGTGTACATAAATTCCCAGGAAAAAGTGACGCTTTTTAACTTAAACACCGTGATGTCCAGCGCATTGACAGGATCATCAATCAGCACGATACGACCTTGAGGGCGGATGCATTCAGCCATCGCCTGCCAGTGCCGTTCCATTTGCGTAGTACAAAAAATAGCGTCAACCGAATCGGTTCCCGTTGCCTTCAGCTCTTCAAAAAGACTGTTTCTGTGGTTCAGAACAGTGTCAGCACCTAAACTCCGGCACCACGTCACCGTTTGTGCCCTGGATGCAGTTGCAAACACTTCCAATCCAGCCCAATGTGCCAATTGGATTGCTATGGACCCAACGCCTCCCGCCCCCCCGATTATCAGAATGCGTTTGCCGGCGTTTACACCTGCTTCTGGAACAAACCCCAATCGCTCAAACAGCCCTTCCCACGCAGTGATAGATGTCAAAGGCATTGCCGCGGCATCTTCAGGTGAAAGCTTTTTCGGAGCAAACGCAGCTATACGCTGATCCACCAGGTGATATTCACTGTTGCTCCCTGGCCGGGTTATATCACCCGCATAAAAAACCCTGTCGCCGGCTTTAAACCCGGTCACACCATCGCCGGTTTTTTCGACCACCCCATAAGTATCCCAGCCAAGCACGCTATCCTTGTCAAACAATCGGCGCACCTTTGTATCCACAGGATTCATACCGATGGCGACCACCCGAACCAACAAATCCAACGTTCCCGGCTCAGGCATGGGCTGCTCTTCCCAAAAAAAGGCCCCATCGTCCTGTGCTTCGCTACCACTTTTTGCAACTATTGCTTTCATGAGTTCCTCCATTATAAATATCCATTACGAAGGGCTCCATCCCCCCCAAATAGGGCATGTATTCTGCAATCCGGCCACCATGGCCAGAGATCTGATCGCGTTAAAGGAGCAACGACACTGTGCGCGAAGGAAGTACAACCGAAGGACATGTTCCCGCATACCGATCATATCGAAGCCGTTGCACGGTCGAAGCAGAAAAAAAGCCGCTAGACCAAAAAAGTAATAGCATATAGAAAACACCCCTTTGGCATCCCCCCCCCCGGCTCATGCCGTCAAACAGATCGTAGTGTGGGCCGTGCCCACCAAATTGAGTTGTATTTATCAGATTGCGCTACAAATCTTCAACCACGATCACCTCCGGTAGATTAACGGTGCGTTTGCAAATCTGACCAAGCCGGTGAATTCCACCGGCAAGCGCTCATGGGCGCCGACGATCAAATACCCTTTGGGGGCCAACGCCGCCAAAACCCGCGTCAATGCCGGCCGCATCGACGCGTCAGTGTAATAAGTCAGCAGATTGTTACGCAAAAAAATCACGTGACAGCCGGATATCGGCGGCGGGCTTAACAAGTCGTGGCTGCGCCAGTCGATACCGGTTTTAAGGGCGACTTTGATGGCAAACGATTTTTTACCGGACCGCCTGTCAAAACAGGCGTCTCGCTCGTCCGACTGCATTTCCCTTAAAGCGCTTGCAGGATAAACACCCTCACGGGCACGCGCTAAATTGTGGGGATGCAAGTCGGTTGCGATCAATTCAAGCTCAGGCAGACGGCCGGCGGTTCGGCTAAGACGATCCCAGGCAATTTTAAAACTGTAAACCTCTTCGCCAGCAGCGCAACCGGCCGACCAGACACGCACCATGGCCGGCCCTGCACGCAGCAGCTCCGGCAAGACCAGTTCTGACAAAGCGCGCCAAGTATGGCGGTCACGAAAAAAACGGCTGATCGGCACGGTCAACCGCAGACGGCATTCAAGGCGGGCGGTTTCGTCTTTTTTTAGTACGTCCAGATAAGCCGCCATGTCGCGGCAACCCAAATCCGCCATGTGGCGGCCGACTCTTTTTTTGGCCCCCTTGCGGACCTTGCGATACCCTTGCCGGGAAAGCGCAAATGCCGCCAACAGAAGCTCGAATTGTTTATCGTCCATGGGGTTTTGCCTTACCGGTTTTTTCCGCGAATCTTTAACGCACGCCGGTGCGCGAGGTCAAGGCGCCATAAATGTAACTTTTTTGTTTCGCGCGTTCGATCGGCACGCTCAAAAAATCAATCCGGACGGCCCCATGCCGGCCCAGGAAACTTTGGTGGTCTCCCAGGGCAACCATCAGCGCGGTTTTGATGCATACAAAGTTTAGGAATTAACTGAAAGGAACATCGAATCACAGGTGACACCGCCAGGAATTGCCGGTGGCCAAGAAGGCCAAAAGGGTTCGCATTGCAATTGTATTAAA
>JANQIE010000153.1 GCA_028282295.1 Desulfobacterales bacterium
CACGAATTTGCAATCCTCGACGTAGCCTTGCTACGCCTGCGGTTTCAAATTCGCTGCGGCCTTGGCCTGAACCAAAATCTACTATTTCCGGATGGGCACTAACTCGCATCAAGCAGGAGGAATCTTGTCCAAACGTCCGCTTACCCCGATGTACGTCTTTTTTTACTTGCTGTTCGCGCCGGACACCTGGCGCGTGTTGATCGGTCTTGCTTTTGCCGCATGGCTGACGCCGTCACTGATCAAACCGGATATGCCTTCGGCGTCACCTTATGTTTTGTTCCTGATGCTGGGCAGTATCGGTTGGGCCGTTTCCGCCGTGCCGGGCAAATGGATTGCTGGAAAATTAAGAGGGTTGGTGCCCAAATGATGAGGTGACGGTGATGAAGACGCGCATTTTCGAACAGACAAGACAGTATTATTTGAATCAAATTGCCGCCATCGATTTGGGGCGGGCCGGTGCCGCTTTGGGGATGACGCCGATTCCTGGGGGAATGCGCGTGCAGTATTTTGACGCGTGCTTCGAGATCAGAGATGGTGATATTTTTGATGCGACGGGGCGCCCGGCCAGCTTTGATGTGTGCGTGGTGCTCAGTAGATATCTGTTGATGTGTCCCGAGGCACCGGTGCTGGACAGAAATTGGCGGGCGTTTCGTGATTTTAAGGATGCCGGACCGTTATTGCAGTACTTCGCGGCAAATGTTGAAGGTGCGATCACGACCTCTTTTGCCAACAAGCTGCCCGTCCTGAAGCAGGCGTGTGATCGCATCGGTGGTGAATTGCCTGGCGAGGATTTTGCGTATGATCTGATCAGACGCTTTCACCCGCTGCCGAGATTTGATCTGCTGCTGCTGTTCAACGATACTGATAGCGAGTTTCCGGCACAGTGCCGTGTTTTGTTTGAGGCGTGCACGCAGGCGTATCTGGATATGGAATGTGTGGCAATCGTCGGCAACCAGCTTGTGCAAGCGTTGCACAATCGGTTCGTCGCCACCGATACGTGATCAAACCGCAATGTCCGGCGGCTTATGGACGGGAAAGTTTATTTGTGGATAGACATTTGCCGCAGGTTGCCTATATAATAACTGCTGGTTCGAAATCGGTTCCGACGACCCCGCTTTCAGTTCTTTTCCTCCTGTCGCATCCTACGGGGTAGATTCATGACATCGCCAGTATAGAACCAATAGTCTGTTTTGACGTTGGCCCTCAAACGTATCCATCGGTATAGGGCCTGGACCGTCCTTGAAACACCGAAAACCATACAATGGTTGGTGCGATGACCCAGTTCGGTACGAATCACCCGCATCTCGTGGAAAAAAAATACCTTGTTCAAAGGTCGCGGCTATTTGAAAAAATGGACGACTTTTGGGTCCGATCCGCTATTTGGGTGACCGGGCCGGCGGGAGCGGGCAAAACCACGCTGGTGTTGAGTTACCTGCAAAATCGGCGCACCCCATATCTGCGCCTGAATTGGTTGCCGGACAACGCGAAGCCGGGGGCAAGCCCGGTTTTGGCGGCAGGCGCCTTTTCCTCAAGCGGCCAGAACGAACGATTGCCGCGCAATGCTGCCAAGGTTTTCCTGGAGCGACTCCTATCAGGTACAAAAGGCCCGGCCGTCCTGGTTTTGGATAATGTCGAGGCATTGGATGCCGAAAACCCGGTATATGGATTGCTCACCAGTCGTTGGGCTGAGTTGACATCCAAGTTTGTGTTGATTTTGATCAGCCGGACCGCTCTGCCGCCTGTGCCGGCGGCGCTATGGCAAGCGAAACATCTGCCGGTCCTTACGTGGGAAGATTTGCGGTTTACGATCGCGGAGACCGAAAAGCTGGTACGGACCATCAATAAAACCAAGGGCGGGCGGTTGTCCGGTGCCGCGATCCATGCTCAGGCGCAAGGTTGGGTTACCGGAATCCTGGCGTTGTTGATGCAGAATCAGTCTGAAACCGTTACCGGGGATTATGCCACCGGTCATACGCCTGAAGTCCTGTTCGATTATTTTGAAAACGAAATTTATCGATTTTTACCGGCCGAAACCCGAAAACGGATTCGTCGCGTATCCATCTATCCGTCGATAACGTCCGAGCAGGAGACCGCCATAACCGATGCCGATGGTATTTTCGAGATACTTGAAGACATGCACCGTCACAATCTGTTCATCGAAAAGTGCGCCGGTGAGCCGTTCGGCTATCGGTTTCACAGTATGTTCCGTGATTTTTTGCAGCACCAATTGAAACTGAAATATCGTCCGCAAGAAATTATCGAAATGAAAAAGGCGGCGGCCCGGACCTTGATCAAAAGCGGGCAACTCGCCACGGCCTTTAATCTGTATCGTGAGTGTCACGATAAAAATAACATGATCCGCTTGATTCGGATTTTTGGCGGGCATCTGCTGCGCCAAGGCGATCATCGGTTGTTGCGCGAGTGGGTCGACACGGCCGATCCGGTTCAATTGCGCAAAAATCCCTGGCTGCTGTATCGGCTCGGTTGTTGCCAGCAGCAATCACACCCCTCCGAATGTTACAATACGTTTGCCTCGGCGTTTGATCGGTTTTTACAAGAAAACAATCTCAAAGGCGCACTGTTGGCGATTCGGGGCATCTTCGAGTCGGCGTTGTCGGTAGCCGACACATTCCCTGAATTAAATGAATGGCTGGATCGACTGGATCATTTATACATCCATAATACGCAGATGGCCCAGGTTGACCTCGATGCCATCGTCGTGGCGAGCCGGCTCATCGCGGCGATATTTGTCCCCCCTGATCCGGCGGGTCTTTTAAAGCTGAAAAACAGGGCCTTGCGTATTTTCGAAAGCGACACCAAAACGGAAACCAAATTCCGTGTTGCGTTGCCGCTGATTTTCAACCAGATTACAGCGGGTGAGTTGAAAATGGCGGAGATTCTCATCGAGCAATATTGTCGGCAGGCCACAACGACCGCCCACACCCATGCCACCACCTATTTGAAAGCGTCTTTGTCCTGGCTCAACGGCCGGTTTGGCTCCTGTCGCCGTTTAGTCAATCAGTTTAGTTCGATGGCTGGTGATCATACTCACGAACGAAACCTGATTTTGGACGGACAGGTTGTCGCCGCCATGCTCAGTGAGGGCAACATCGCGGCGGCGGGCAAAATTCTGAAACGCTACGAGGGCGTTGCCGATCAGGTGGGTACATGGGCGAACGCCTTTTTCAGCATTTTGAAAACCTGGCATGCTTTGCTATTCAACGCCGCCGGCCAAGCACGGCTGCATGCGGCGTGCGCCACGAAAAACGCCCGGCTGTCTTCACAAGCCTACATGGCTTCCGTTGCTAGTATCTGCGAAGCCCTGGCCCATTGCGCCGCCGGTGACACCCCAACGGCGAGCGATTTGATCGATACGACGTTGATCGTGGTGCGGCAACAGGGAGCTTTGCAGCTTAAATTCGGCGCCCTTTTGGCGAAGGCGGAGATCGAATTCGAGCGTGGTAAAGAATTTCTTGGATTGATCGCTTTGGAAAACGCCCTGGCGATCGGGCGTTCAAAGGCGTATGAAAATACATGGATGTGGCGCAAATCGGCAATGATCCGGTTGTGCGGCGAAGCCCTTTCGCGCGATATTGAAACGCCTTACGTAAAATGGCTGATCCGCCGCCGTGGACTGTATCAGGACAGTCTGTCCATGATGCGCCTCGACTGGCCCTGGCCGGTCAAAATTTGCACTTTTGGCGCCCTTAAGATCATTTTGAACGGAAAAACGGAAATCAACATGCAAGGTCTCGGAAAAATGCCGGCGGCCCTGCTTAAGGTTCTCGTCGTCATGGGCAAGGACGGGGTCCATGAACATCTTATCCAGGACCATTTGTGGCCTGAATCCGACGCTGGTGACGCCCGCAATGCGTTTTCGACAACCCTGCACCGGCTCCGTAAAATTTTAGGTGGTGCCAAGGCGATACGTGTCGCTCATGGCCTTGTGCATCTCGAACGTAATTTTTGTCTGATTGATGCATGGGTGGCTGAAAAATACCTGGATCAGGCCGATGCGGCCTGGCATAAACCCCAAGGAACCTTGGAAGATGCAATTCAGGCAACCCATACCGCGCTAACGCTGATGGACGGTCCTTTTCTGCAAGGTGACACAGTGCATTGGCTTGCCGTCAAACGTAATCGATTGTGCGACAAATTGTTGCGATGCCTGGAAAGACTGGGCCATCACTATGAGCAAGGCGGACATTTTAAAAAGGCGGTTGCTGTTTATCAGCAAGGTCTGCAATTCGAGCCGACCATTGAGTTTTTGTATCAGCGATTGATGACCTGCTATCAACAGTTGGGTCAACCCAAGGCCGCCGGTCGCATTTACCAGCAATGCCGGGATACGCTGGCCTGCAAATTGAAAATTGAACCCTCCGATCTTACCAAAAGCATCTTGAAGGAAGCCCTGCCCCCTGATTCGCTATCCGAAAATGCCGGTTCCGCCGATCTAGTGCGGTGAGAAACAAGCGGTTGTAAAGTATTTGTTAGGCGGTGTCTATCCGGCAAATAGCATCTTCTGGCCGCCGGCATTCTCACGAATTTGACATCCTCGACGTAGCAAGGCCATGCCTGCGGTTTCAAATTCGCTGCGGCCTTGGCCTGAGCCAAAAGATGCTATTTCCGGATGGACACTCGCTAAATAAATATTTGGTTAGAATACCAAATATTTTGCCTGCTGTAACATATCAGTAAGGTCGTTTGTGTTAATATGGCCCCAATAGGTTGCAAAGGTTAATTAAAGCTAACTCGCATTTCACACCTTTAGAAAATACAATTTAGTTCGTCACCCTGAACGACCTTTGTCGTTTCTACGAGGATATGTGTTTGTATGGACAATCCTCAATAGCGGTCATAGTTTTTGGAAAATGGAAGTATCCGTACTGATAGCTTGGAATGGTTTGACACTTGATCAAATCCAGGCGCCTAATCTAAGGCCGAAAAAAATGAATCCTGTCTCGATCACAAAACACTCGTTTTCCGGATTTCGTTAGCGTTGGTGGACCCCCAAGGGGAAAACCGACCATGCCTGCCAAACTCGGAAAATGGTTTGAAAATATATCGACTGTTGAAGCTTGAATCTCTAACTGGGCTCATCTTAATTAGACTAAGTCAGTTTGAACGAAAGTGGGGGCTATCATGAACCGGGCTTTTCAACCTTTTCAGGATCCAAATGACCAGAATGACGGAGTTCAATTTCGTATCCTTTCGTCAGCCAAATGTAAAAACCTAAAGGCAACCCCGCCGCACGAAAAATCGAAGAATCGCAAACTTGTCGAACACATCTTGAAAACAACCCAAGATGCACTTTACTCTCTCAACCTCAATTCCAAAACCGCTCTTTTTAGTCCTGCATTTTATACCCAGCTTGGCTACAAACCATTTGAAATGCCGCAAACATTGGAGACGTGGCAGTCGATGGTCCATCCGGACGACGAAAAAACAATCTGGCGCAGCCTCAATGATTCCGGAAGGTCTTCGGACTGTGAGTTTGACTTACAATATCGCATGAAAACCAAAAATCTGGGTTGGAAATGGATATCGGCTCATCTTCAGGTGGTGGAGGCGGATAACGCCAGTAACCCGGTGTTGGTACTGGGCTCACATCGTACCGAGGAGCAGGAAGGTTTCGCGTCTAATATCCGCACAAGTATAAAAAATAAAAAATGCCGCGATACGGCTGTTTTGAATTCAACTTTGGAAGTGTCCGGTCGTTTTGGTTCGATAGTGGGTAAAAGCAATGCCATGCGTGAAGTGTACGGTTCCATTTTCCAGGTTGCGCGGTCTAATTCCAATGTCGTGGTCTACGGCGAATCCGGTACCGGCAAGGAACTGGTCGCCCAGACGATTCACGAGTTGAGCAGTCGTCACAAAAATAAATTCGTAACCATAAACTGCGGCGCAATTCCGTCGGACTTGATCGAAAGCGAGTTTTTCGGTTACAAAAAAGGCGCTTTCACCGGCGCCAACTGCGACAAGGCCGGTTATCTTGATTGGGCGGAAAACGGGACATTGTTTTTGGACGAAGTGGGCGAACTGAACGTCAATATGCAGGCCAAACTGCTTCGCGCCATTGAAGGCGGTGGCTACACACCGGTGGGCGATCAGGTCATCAAGAAACCGAATGTACGCATCATTGCCGCGACCAATCATGATTTAAAGGAAAAAGTCCGCCAGGGGCTAATGCGGGAGGACTTTTTCTACCGGCTTCACATCCTGCCGATTCATTTGCCGCCGTTGCGCGATCGCAAAGACGACTTGCCGTTGCTTATCGATCATTTTATGCGACTATATGGTGATGAAAGCAGCAAATCCATTTTGACCGATAGTGCGCGTGAATTGATGTTGAACCATCGTTGGCCGGGCAATGTCAGGGAACTGCAAAACACGATCCGTCGTTATGTTACCTATCGTAAAGTGGAATTTATCGACGAATTCAGTCCGGCTGAAACCAGTCAATTTGAATTCGATAAAATTCCCCAGCCGAATTCGGATACATTTCCCAAATTGCAATCAATTCTGCAGGACGCTGAAAAGGCTTACATTAAGTTCGTCCTGGAACGAAGTGATTGGCATCGGGGCAAAGCCGCGCAGATTTTGGACATTAACCGGCGCACGCTTTACAAGAAGATAAATCAATATGAGATAGGCAAATAGGATGGCGCAAATTGACGAAGGCAATACCGCTTTTCGAAATTCTCAACGAGGGATAGCTATGGCCGCCTGTTGCAACCCGCAGGAAAGTACTTCTTGCGCTGAGTTAAAAAAACAACTTGAAATTCAAAACAGAGAATTGATGCAAGTGCGCCAAGCGCTGGCAAAAGAAAAAGAAGCCCGGCAAGTAAGCGAGGAAAAAGCCGATGACGCCGATCAGCGCCTGCGCATTCTGGCCGAACGTATTGTGTCGGAGGAAGAGGCCGGCTGCAATCGACTGGCCCGCGAGCTTCACGATGGGGTGGGGCAGAAACTGACCGCCCTGAAAATCAATCTGAATCTCATCTTTGAGCAGTTATCCGAGCATTCCAGGTCACTGGTCGAGCAACGTTTTAAAGACTCTTTGGATTTGACCACCAAAATCACTAAACGTTTGCGTGAAACCACCTCGGCGTTGCGCAGTCCGGTGCTTGACTATGACGGATTGTTTGAAGCCTTGAAATGGGAGTGCGACCGGTTCTCCAACCGCACCGGGATTCGAGTGGATCTTCAGGGCAAAGAACCTGAAAAGCGCCCCTCGCCGGAAGTGGAAACAACCTTGTTTCGAATCGCCCAGGAGGCATTGACCAATGTCTCCAAGCATGCCGATGCGAATACGGTTACATTGAAGCTATACACGTCCAAAAAAGAACTGCGGATGATCGTTGCAGACAATGGTGTTGGTTTCGATCCGGATAACATGCCGCGCAAACCGAATTCGGGTTTGGGTTTTTCGATTATGCGCGAACGGGTGGAGGCGCAAAACGGCATGTTACAGATGTATGCCGAAAAAGACAAAGGGGTTCAGATTCTAGTGTGTATTCCCAATTGATCGTGGTTTGTCTATTGTGTGCTAAGTTTTAAAACCACGGCGGAGACTTCGTCCTTTTCCTTGGTGATGCCCAACTGCATATTCCCTTTTTCAAAGCGGAAAAGCCGTTTTACTTGTGAAAGATTGCCTGGTTTGGTCCACTGGTAACCGTCTGGACTGATCTGAATTTCATTTTTATCCGAAAAAGATAGATATACTTCCTGTTTGAAACGCAATTTGATTTCGCTATGCGGCTGCGCCAGTTCAACGATAGTGGTGTCAAGCATGATATGGACAGGCACCAGTTGCCCGCGTGCGATTTTAAGGACCATTTTGTGATCCTGTTGCATCTGTTTCAAGGCGCCTTTGAGTTTTTGCGGATCACCCATAATGTCACCCAAGTTGATCGTCTGCTGATTCTGGTTTGATGGGGGTGTCAGTTTTCTGGTCGCACAGGCACTTAACATGATCAGGGCCAAGAGGCAGATGAGCATTCGACGAAGCAGGGTGTGGGTGAGAATCATGATTTGCTCCTACAAAAAAATCTATTTGGTTTTTGTCAGTATGTTTCTGGTCATCACGCGACCAACCTCCCGGCTCCAACCGGAAGTCTGCGGGCCGTTGTAGCATTTGGCCACGGCTTGCAGGTTGGCGGGATTTTTCCGGATGCATTGACTGAGATAGGCTATCCCCAAACGGGCGTTCAGTTCCACATCGAGCAGCATTGGAATTGTCTGGATCTGGTTGAGTATCCCTTCCTTTTTGGCCATTTCGGCCGCTGTCAGCGGCATAAGCTGGAACAGACCCCAGGAGGTGGCCAGCATTTTCTTGCCGCTGTTATCCTTCATCATTGTTTTCCAGATGCGTGGCACGCTTGCTTTGTGACAACCCGCTTTTTTTCCCATGACATAGCATTCGAAATACTCAAGTTCAAAGCGGGTGCGTAGCGGTTCGAGGCTGCTCTCAATTTCCGCCACCGCAAAAGCCAGGTCTTCATCGACATTGTAGTGACGAGCCCATTTTTTTATGGCGCGTTCAACGGCGGCTTGGCTGAAATCGCTGTTAAAACCGAATATCGGCGAGGCCTTGCGGGCCTGTAATTCTTCTTTGGCGATTGGGGCGGTTCGCGGTGACGCCGGCAGATTTGGAACTTTGCCTTTGTACGCTTCGGGCTTGGTGCTATCCGGCATCAGGAGCGCAAGGTTGTATTTTTGGGCGGTGGCGATTTGCCAGTTATGCAAATTGTCCAAAAGGCCCAGTTCGTTCAAGATCGGCTCGTAGTGATATAGCGCGAGCAGACAGCAGACAATGATCATGCCTTTGGTCGCCAGGACGAATGTGGTTCGTATAAATTTAACTAAAGCGTCTATTGAGGCTACAAAAATATTTGCCAAGGACGCGGTAGCGGCTACTTCTTCCGGTTCACTTGCAACTTGCTGAACCGGCACCGTTGCCCCACCTGGTGGCGGTGCTTGTGCAATCTCCTCAAGCTGTGGCTCGACCTGTGGCGCCGGCTCGGCCGGTAAATCGTCGATTAATGAATTTTCTACTTCGGTTTCCATCGGTTAAGTTCAGTGTTGTTCAAGTTTATGTATACGTACGCAGTGACCGCAACCAACGACATCCGGTGGTGTAAAGCCGCTGTGAGGGCCGGGCTTGACCAGCGTAATCAAGCGTTTTTATCATAATTCACCGGCTTTTAGAAACTTTTTTCGAAAAGCCCGAAATTGATCTCCGGTTGACTTTTCGGTTTTGTTTTTTTGGATTGGGTTTGGGATGTTCGCGCCCGGCCATGTTTGTCGGTCAGGATTTTGGGCGAGATAAGAAACAGACGTTCCAGCTTCTGCTTTGTGCTTTTTTTGTGTCTGAAAAAATTGCCTAGTATCGGTGTGTCGCCTAGTACCGGCACTTTGCTGTGCACGTTGTCAAGATCTTCATGAATAAGCCCCCCGATCAGCAGGCTCTCATTCTCACTGATCACGGCCTGGGTATTGACATTGCTGCGGGTGATAATCGGAATCGAATCGACTTGACCCTCGGTGAGTTTGCCGTCTTCGATGTTCACGACAAGCTGGATGCGGTGCCGGCCTGCTTCCGTGATCAGGTGAGGGGTTACCCGCAGATTTATGCCGGTTGAGATTTCAAACAGATTGGCTTCGTCCTCGCCGGCAACGCGGACAAAAAAGGTGTCCGTATGTTTGAATTGTGCCTCGATATTGTCGAACGTGATTACTGAAGGCCGGGAAACGATACGGGCAAAACCCTTGTCTTCCATGGCGTTGATCCGGGCGATGAGAAAATCATCCACCAGATTGCCGATGATGGTGCTGACCGAGAAACCGTTGTTGAAATCCGAGATCACACCGGATCGACTGTCCAGGTTCAGGTTCGGTAGCACACCACGCGGTGTTGGTTTGAAGGAGCCGACGATCTGGTTGTCGCCGCTGCCCAAACCGCCTCGCCAGTTGATCCCCAGGCTCTTTACGGCCTCACTGGCAACATCGACAATGGTTGCGCGAATTTCGACAAGGCGCAACGGCACGTCGAGTTCTTCGATTAAATTTTCGTAAAACGGCATATTGAACAACGTGTCTTTAACAACCACGGCGTTCAGGCGGGTTGCCGCTTGAATGATACCGGTGGCGCCCGGATCGCCTTGATGCCGTGCCGGAGGTGGCGGGGCGGTCGACCGGTTGAATAGATTGGCCGCCGAGTGGGTCGCCAGCGCCGGCTGGTTGCCGTTGTTGCGGATGGCAAGGCCCTGCAGACTGTTTCGTTTCGGCATTGTCATCCGGTTTTGACGCGCAGTGCCTGGATTGGGGATTGCGTCGGTGGGCGCCTGGGCGCTTAACATTTGCTTCAGGATCGTCGCCACACCCTGTATGGTTATGGATCTGCCCTCATAGTACAGGGTTTTGTCGTCGGCCCAGGCATGCTTAAGCTTGAACACCCGGATGACCTTGGGCATTTCCACCGCCTTTTTGCGCGTCTCAATGGTGTTGAAGGGGGTGTCGATGATGCTGGCGGCCTCTTCGATGGCTTTAACAAAATTGGCTGGGCCGAAAACGGAAATGATTCGTTCCTGTGGGAAGTATTTTAGCGGGAATTTTTCATCGACGAGGTTCATTTTGGTGATGATATCATCGAACACCTCGGTGCTGATATGTTTTAACAAAATCATTTTGGTTTCGGTTTCATGGCTTTTATAGATGTGAACCATTTTGCCATCGTAATACCATACCAAATCGAATGCCTTGCTGATTTGGTCGATTACATCCACGGGATTTTGGTTGAATTTGCCGCTTACGGTCGATCCTTTAACGGCATCACTGATTTTCACCATGTGCCCCTGGCGGGTGAAAAACTCCTTAAGAAATTCGTCAATCGGCTGGTTTTCCGAAATATGGATGAACCGTTGTTCGGGCCATTCGATTTCCAGGGCATTTAGCGTCGTCGCAAACAGAAGTAGAATTGTAAGAATCGCGGAAGATTTCACTTTCGTACCATACCCTTTCCCCAAAAATATTTATTCATAGATGGCAATACCCGTAAAATTGTTTGTGCCGGCTCATTTTTGATCTTGGTCCCAACCGGTTTGCCGCGTTGCGGTTACCTGACACCAACGTTAGGGTTAAAGTTCGATTCGACCGACAACTTTAACTGAAATATCATCAGCCAGTTCTTCATTTGACAGGACAATGATGTCCGGTATTTTACGCCGCAACAGTTTCTTCAATAGCGGCCTTAACTCCATGCGCGTCAGAACCACCGCCCCTTGGTTTCCAGTTGTTTGCAGTAGCTGTTCGGTTTGCTGGAGCAGTTTTTCGTTGACTTCGTAAGTTAGCTGCAAATAGGTCTCTTTAATATTACGTTTGACATTGGAGCTGAGATGATCTTCGGTTCCCGGCGACAGTAAAATGGCGTGCAGGACATAGTCGTCGTCGGTGTATTTGTGCGAAATGTAGCGGCTTAACCGAATGCGGGCAAATTCGGCCAAAACTTGAGGATTCTTTTCTTTCTGCCCCCATTCGACCATGGCTTCCAACACGGCTTTGAGGTTACGCACCGAAATGCCTTCCTGCATCAGGCATTTCAAGACTTCCGCGATGCTTGTGATCGGTATCAGGTTGGAAACTTCTTTGACCAGCGGCTCGTACTGCGATTCAAGCATGTTGAGCATGTAACGGGTTTCGGAAATACCGAGGAACTCCGAACCATGTTTGCGCAGGATGAAATTCAGATGATGGGTGATAATCTGGGTGGTATCGAGGACATTGACACCGTTTTGCAATAAGGTCTCCCTGTATTCCACCGACACCCATATCGACGGCATGTCCGGCAGGAACTGTTCGCTTTGGTCGTACGGAATGCCCAGTTCCTTCAATCGCTCTTCCGAGGTGCCCGCCAACATGTATCCGGCGAAGACATTGCCCCGATAGAGCGGAATTTCATTCACAAGAATGAAATAGGTGTTTTCAGGCATCTGGTCGTTGAATCGCAGACTGATACCCGGGCAAGGAACACCGGTTTCATAGTAAAATGATTGTTCCAGGGAAGCGACCTGGGCGTTTAAGATCGGCTCATCAATGGCCGCCCGGTTCCGGTGGGAAATATCCACCAGGACCGGCACCGTAACCGACAGCGGCGGTGTAATCGGTATTCTCTCATCGGACTCTTCACTTTCAAGAATACGGTTTTTCTTGGCAAGGGTGTCGGCAACCTTTTTCTTGAACAGGAACATCACCAGGCCGAAAACCCCGACACCCAGGCCCAGCAACACAAACTGGCCCTTGGGAAAGCCGGGAATAAGCGCTTGAGCGGCGACGATAGCACCGGCAATGAGCAGTGCTTTGGGCTGGGTGATCACCTGTTGGCCGATTTCACCGGCCAGGTTTTGAACCTCTTCATCCGAGTCGACGCGCGTCACGATGATACCGGCCGTGATCGAGATGAACAGCGCCGGAATTTGAGAAACGAGACCGTCACCGATGGTTAGAACGGTGTATTTTTGCAAGGCGGCGCCCAACTCCATACCGCGTTGGAAAGCCCCGATACAAATACCGCCGATAATATTGATGACGGTTATTACCAACGCGGCAATTGCATCGCCCTTGACGAATTTCATGGCACCGTCCATGGCGCCGTACATTTTACTCTCATTTTCCAATTGCAAGCGGCGATTTTTCGCCTCGGCCAAATCGATTGAGCCGGCCCTTAGATCGGCATCAATACTCATTTGTTTACCCGGCATCGCGTCCAATGTGAAGCGTGCGCCAACTTCGGCCACACGTTCGGAACCTTTGGCGATGACCAGAAATTGAACAATGGTAATGATGAGGAAAACCACCGCGCCAACAACAAAATTACCGCCGACGACCAGTTGACCAAAGGTTTGGATAATTTTCCCGGCGTCGGCATGCAGCAGAATCTGTCGGGTGGTCGTGATGTTCAGCGCCAACCTGAAAAGGGTCGTGAACAAAAGCAGCGTCGGGAACGTGCTTAGCGACAATGCTGATGAGATATACAATGAGACCATTAACAGCGCCACCGCCACACCGATGTTCAGAGCGATCATGGTGTCGACCATCAAGGGCGGCATCGGCAGAATGATCATCGAGATGATGGCGATTACCATGCCGGCCAGAAGCAGGTCGCTGTAACGGTTCATGCGCTTGACCAATTGGTCGAATACGTTCACGCCGTTTACGCCCTTTGCGCCGTTTAAGTTGTTACCTACAGTGCTCATTGATTATTCACCATTTCTGTTAGGTTTTCAGTTTCTTTTGCTTTGGCGGCCCAGGCCCATTTGACCAATTGCGCCACCGGTTTGATAAATTCTTCCGTTATAAAGCCTTTTACTTCGATCTGAAAGTACAAGCCACGCGCCAGCGGTGGGTCCTGGATTACCGGCACTTTGGCTGTTTGAGCGATTTCGATGATGCGACGGGCGATCAGGTTGGTTCCTTTGGCCACAACTTTCGGAACACCGTCTTCGCCGACCTTGTAACGCAACGCCACGGCGAAGTGGGTCGGATTGGTGACGACCACCGTGGAGCCTTCCACCTCTCTTTCAACCTCCTGAAAGGCGAATTCGTAGTGCAGGTTTTTGCGCTGGCCTTTGATCTGCGGATCGCCCTCCATTTCCTTCCATTCACGCTTGACTTCGTGTTTGGTCATTTTGTTGCGGCGTTGAAAAAGGCGTTTTTGAAGGAAAAAATCGAGAATGCCCATCAAAATAAAAGCGATGATGGCGATGATAATCAGTTTGATCGTGATCGTGGCAACCATTCGCAACACCCCGTCCAGGCCCCAGGCCGGCAGTTGGACCATGGACGGTATTTCACTTCGGATAACCCCATAAATCAAGGAGCCCAAAAAAATGGTTTTGATGAGCGCTTTGATGGTTTCAAACAGGTTGTCCAGGGAGAAGATCCGTTTAATACCCTGCGCCGGGTTCAGCTTCTCCATTTTAGGCGTGACCTGTTCAAACGAAAAAACACCGCCGAACTGGATGATGTGCGCCACGATAGCCAATATTACGGCCATGATCAAAACCGGCGCGACAATATACATCATTTTGTTCAATACGGCCGCCATTGATCTTATTGCGACTTCCTCAAACGGCATGTGGAACGAATTAAAGGCGATATTAAAAATATCGCTCACGTTGCCGGCATGGGTTTGCCAGAAGACGATTATTATCAGAAAGACACCGATCAACGAAAAAGAGGTGACGACATCGGTGCTCTTGGGGATAAAACCCTTTTTCTTGAGATCCCGAATCTTCTTGTCGGTAGGTTCTTCAGTTTTTTCGCCGCTTTCTTCGTTTGAACTCATTGCAAAACCACCTTCAGTTGTTGGAGGGCATCCGATGTCGAAAGAAGTTGTTTTTTAAGAAAGGGTGATAAAATGATCAAATACAAATACAATATCATCAGAGCAGTGCCACTTTTAATGGCCAGCGAAATAATGAACACATTTAAGTTCGGGGCAAAGCGGTTCAACAGCCCCATCCCGAAGTCGATGGAAAAACAGGCGATGGCGATCGGTGCCGCCATGACGATTGTCATTGTAGCCAGGTGCATGATTTGTTTGCCGAAAAAGGTGATCAGCTTACCGTTTAAAACCGGCATGCTGTAGCCGATGGGCCACGTGGCATAGCTTTCATAAAGTGCGGCCAGTGTTTGGAAGAAAAAGCCGCAGATCAAAAACAACACAACAATATAGTGAAACAGCAGGTTGCCGAAAACCGTCGATTGCGTGAGCAGCATCGGGTCCCCCATCATGGCGAAGAACGCTCCGCGCTGCATATCGATTGCATCGCCGGCGTTCTCCACGGCCCAAAAAGCGATACTCACTAAAATACCGATCATAAAGCCGATCAATATTTCCTTGGAAATGATGATGATGTAGATTTGAAAAGAACTTATGTAGTTGTCGATCTGGGGCAAAATGATCGGTATATGCGGCAGCGTCAGCGCCATGATGATGCTGTTTTTGGTCATCCCGGTCAAAATGTTGCGGCTGAAAAAGGGGATGATAAACAGCGTCGTCGCCAGGCGGGCCGAGGCCAGCGGGAGAACCGCCATGTAGTGTAATAGTTGAAGACCTTCCATTAGTTTGCAATCGTCATGAAATTACCAAAAAGATCATTGCCGAAGACCAGCAATTGTGAACTGCTCCAGCGCGCAGAGAGAACCAGGGTGAGAATTACCGCGCCAAGTTTGATGGCAAACGACAGGGTCTGATCCTGGATTTGGGTAACTGCCTGAAAAAGTCCGACAAGCACACCGATAATGGCGGCGACTGCGATCGTGGGCAGTGAGAGAATCAACACCAGAAACAACGATTTGAGCGTGTAATTCAGAAAAATAGCTTCAAGCATGGCGCTACGCCCTCATTG
>JANQIE010000154.1 GCA_028282295.1 Desulfobacterales bacterium
AGTGGCCTGGGTCACGCCACTGTCATAAGAGATCATTTCGATCCATCCCTTGTGATCATCATCAGTGCTTTCACCTTCGATACCGTCAAATTTAATAAACGCGTCAAATGCCATTACAATCTTCCTTTCTGTTCTAGGTTGTGAATTAGTGTCCATCCGAAAATAGTAGTTTTTGGTTCAGGCCAGGGCCGCAGCGAATTTGAAATCGCAGGCGTAGCAAGGCTACGTCGCAAGAACATGAATGGCGGCGCCATTACTTCAAATTCGTGAGAACGCCAGCCTGGGCCAAAGGAGGCTATGTTCGGATGGACACGAATTAACCGGGGTTGAAGCACTATGCGGCAACCCTATATCGAAAAGCCGTTGTTGGCGTTTATCATACTTTAGGGCTCGCGCAAAGATAATTTCACATTTCAGGCGTCCGGCTTCAGGTCAGGTGGGTTCGATCTGAGGGGCCAAAGCCACAGCCATAGCGGGCTATGGCAAGGATTTGGGGGCCGAAGATCGGACCAAGGTGACCTTGAAGCCGGGATGCATAAAATGTGAAATTATTCAGGCTAAGGAAATTTGTAAAACGCACTTACGTTGCGGCGAGCCGCCGGAACAAGCAATTTGCGCATTTGGGGGCATTTCCTGGATTCCCGCCTGCGCGGGAATGACGACGTCGGTTTTGCTTCGTCGTATTTAAACGTCATTCCCGCGCAGGCGGGAATCCAGGAGATATTGCAAAGACGATGGTAGCACTTCAGGCTTCCACTGAGCTTATGCCATAGCAAAGCATTGACTTCTTGCCGTGATGCTTTGCCAAATTTGGTCAATAGTCAATTCGTGTCCATCCGGAAATAGCACAAACTACGCATCTTGTTTTCTTTTTCATATTTCGAAACGCCTCGCCAGATCCCGGTAGTATTCAGCTTCCCCCGTCCGCCCCCGTTTGGCGCAACCGTTGGCGAAGATGCGGCACTTGGTCGCCAGCACGGTGCGGGCCGCCCGGTCCTGATCGGCAGTCAGGTCGCCGGCGGCGAGTAATTTTTTAAGCGACGCAATCCGGTATTTATCGAGTCCGCGCGCGCGCGAAAGCTGATCCGCGTGGCCCCCGCGCTTGGTAATCTGGGAGGTGTCGAGCCGGTAAACCGGGTAGCGGCAACCGATGCGCAACCACAAATCGTAATCTTCACAGGCAGGCAGGGTTTCATCGAAGCCCCCCACGGCATCAAACAACGTTTTTTTGAACATCACCGCCGACGGACTGACCAGGCACAGTTCCAGCGACGGCGCGAAGATATCGCCGCTCGGTTTCTGGTGGTACCTTTTCGGATTCACACGACGGCCGTTGCGAATCCAGATCTCCTCGGTCTGGCAAATCAGGGCGTCGGGGTGGCGGTTGAAAAACGCCACCTGGACCGCCAGTTTCTCCGGCAGCCACAGGTCATCCGAATCCAGCAGGGCGATCAAGGCACCGGCGGCCCGGCCGATCCCGCGATTGCGCGCCGCGCTGACCCCCTGATTGGCCTGGCGCACGACGGTAAGACGATCAGCGTAGCGCTTGAGCCGGTCCGCGGTGTCGTCGGTGGATCCGTCGTCGACCACGATCAACTCAAACGGCCGATAGGTTTGGGCCAGCACCGAATCGACGGCCTCCACCAGCATGGCGGCCCGGTTGTAGGTCGGAATGATCACGCTGACCAGCGGACGCGCCGCACCGGTTGACACGGTTTGGCGGCTCATGACCGCACCGGCTGCCCAGCACCGTCCAGGCCCAGTTTTTCCAGGCGATAGCGCAGGGTGGGCCGGGTCAAGCCAAGCAAACGCGCCGCCCGGGAGACGTTATTGTCGGCCAACTGCATGGCCCGCTTGACCAGACGGATTTCCAGGTCGGCCAGGTTGATGCCGCCGTTGTCCATCAGGACCGCAACGACCTTGTCCAGATCGGCTTTGTCCAGGGGCGGTGCGTCCGGTTCGTGCAACACCAGATGCTTGCTCGTGATCTGGGAGCCGCGGCACAAAATCATGGCCCGCTCGATGACATTTTTCAATTCACGCACATTGCCGGTCCAGCAATGGGCGGTGAGCCGTTGCAGGGCGGTGGCGGTCAACTGCGGGGTTTTGCGGCCCAAGGCATGGCTGAATTTGGCGACAAAGGCATCGGCGAGCAGCGCAATGTCGTCGCGATGCTCGCGCAAAGGCGGCATGGCGATCGGAAAAACATTGATCCGGTAGTAAAGATCCTGCCTGAATTGCCCCTTGTGCACCATGGTCATTAAATCCTTGTTGGTGGCCGCAATGATGCGCACATCGGCCCGGATGAATTTGCTGCCGCCCAGCCGCTGGAAGGTGCAGTCTTCTAAAACGCGCAGCAGCTTGGCTTGCACATCCAAAGACATATCGCCGATCTCATCCAGAAACAGCGTCCCGCCGGAACTTATTTCGAATTTGCCCGTCTGCCGCCGGACGGCACCGGTAAAGGCCCCCTGTTCATGGCCGAACAGTTCGGCCTCGAGCAGCGTGGCGGGAATCGCCGCGCAATTGACCGGTTGGAACGGTCCGTCAGCCCGCTCGCTGTTGAAATGAATGGCCCGGCTGATCAACTCCTTGCCGGTGCCGCTCTCACCGGTCACCAGCACCGTGGCGTCAGTGCGGGCCACTTCCCCGGCCAGCCTGAGGATGTCGCAAATCTGCGGCGAATGGCCGATGATTTTATCAAAATGATATTCGCTTTCGATCTCCTGCCGCAGGTAGCGCACCTGACTCGTCAGCCGGCTGAGCTGCAACGCCTTTTCCACGCAACCACGCAGCCGCTCCTCCTTGAACGGTTTGGTCACATAATCGAAGGCGCCGGCGCGGATCGCCTTGACCGCATTGTCGATGGATCCGAAGGCCGTGTTGACAATCACCGGAACTTCGGGATCCTTGGCCTTGATCGCCTTCAGGACTTCCATGCCGTTTGGTCCGGGCAGTTTCAAATCGGTGATCACCAGGCTGAACGTCTCCTGGTCAAAGGCGTCGATGGCCTGCCGGCCGTCGGCGGCCTCGACGAACTCAAGGGGCATATCGCTGAGCAACATGATGATGACTTCACGCATGCGCGCTTCATCTTCGGCAATCAGCACTTTAGAGGGCATGCCGGCTCTCCTGGTTGGAACAGTTGAACGTTAAACAGAACGTCGTGCCGACGCCGACTTCGCTGTCCACGGCAACCTCGGCACGATGCAGCTTTAAAATCTGAAACACGATGGATAGACCCAAGCCCACGCCATCGTCACGATAACTGACAAAGGGGTCGAAGATTTTCTCCAGTTGCGCCGGTTCGATGCCGCAACCGGTGTCGCGGATACGAATGTGCAACTGCCGGCCGGCCGGCGGCCGCACGGACGCTTGCGCCCGGTCGCCGTTGCGGCGCGACACCACGGTCTGCACGTCGATCCGGCCGCCGTCCGGCATGGCCTGGCGCGCGTTGGACATGATGTTGTAAAAAACCTGCCGGATCTGATCCGGGTCGATGTCGATCAGAGGCGCCTCAGGTGCAATGACGCGGGTCACGGTGATCCCCAGGGCGTCGAACTGCGGCGTGAGCACCGCCAGGGTATCGGTCAGCAATTGCGTCATGTCCGTGGGCACCAGACCGGGCGGCGCCGGTTTGGCAAAGGTCAAAAACGCCTTCAACGTGTTGTTGAGCCGTTCGACCTCGTCCACGATAAAATGGGCCGCCTTGGCGCGCATGGCCGCCGGCCGGTCCGGATTGGCCGCCACCTGCGCCGAACCGAGGATGATGCCCAAAGGGTTCTTGATTTCATGGGCAATGCCGGCCGTCATTTGCCCCACGGCCGCCATTTTTTCTTTCTGGGCCAGTTCGATATAGGTGCGCCGCAACTCCTTGCGGCTGTGCTGCAACGACAGCGCCATCCGGTTGAACGACCGGGCCAGGGCTTGCACCACATCCGGCCCTTCCAGGTCGGCCTGGTGCTGCAAGTCGCCCCGGCTGATGCGCTCGATCCCCTGTTGCAGGTTCTTCAGCGGTTTGATCACGGTCAACGTATAAAAATAACTCAACACACACGCAAGTAAAACCGCCACGGCGATGATGGTGAGGGTAACCTTTTTGATGGCGTTGATATTTTGCAGATACATTGCCTCGGGCAGAGTCACGCCCACGGTCCAGTCGTTTTCAGGATAATCGGTGTACGCGGTAAAAAAATCCGCGCCCTGAAACGGCGTGGTCCCGAACTTTTTGTCCTGGTTGCGCAAGTGCCGCAAACAGGCGCTCAACAGTTCAACATGCTTCAACCGCCACGGCAGGCGCGCCAATTCGGGATGGGCGATCACCCGGCCCTTTTTGTTCTCGATGATGTAGGCATACTCCCCCGGCCCCATTTTGATCCCCTGTAAAAAGCGGGAAAAGGTGGTCAAATCGATATCAATGCCGCAAACCCCGGTCAAGCGCCCGTGTGCGTCCCGGATGGGAACCGAAGCGGTGATGCCCGGCTTCTGGGTCGAGGCAAACAGATAAACCTCGGTCCAGTGCAAGCCGCTGTTGGCAACCGCGCCCCGGTACCAGGGCCGCATGCGCGGATCGAACACCTTGTGGATATGGGGGGCCTGGGGCGGCACCATGGTGAACCGGCCGGCCGAATCGCCCAGATAGATGTTGACGAATTCGGGATGTTCTTTTTTCAGCAACTGAAAATAGCGGATCAGTCCCTTTGGGTCGTCAACCGCAATCGTGCGGGCTTCTTCCAGCAACGCTTTGAGCAGGTGCAGGTTGTGGGTATGCTGGGACAGATACGAGCGTATCCGCTCGGCAATCTGCACGGCGGTGCTCAAGGCGTACCGGCGGATCTGGTCCTCGGCGGTCTTTTTGGCCTGCAAGTAGCCGATGTAGGCGGTCCCCGGCACAAAAATGAATATAATCAGGACCAGGGCCAGAAAGACCCTGAGTTGCAGGCTGTGAAAAACGGATTTAAAACCGCGCATAACAGTTACTTTACCGGCCCGGTTCGATCCGAGAAATTCGGACGTTGGCTGTCAGGCCGCAGCAGCGCCTCAATATCCCCGGCCGGGTGATGTCTGGCCGTGGTCGTTTGCAGATATCTTTGCGCCAATGCCTTAACCGCCTCGTCGTGTGGGGCTTGCTGCAACAATTCGCGCAAGGCCCGGGCAGTGGCCAGACTGTCGCGGTATTCGAACAGCAAGGTTCGGGCCGCCCGCAACCGGTCACGATGGTGCGGCAGATGTTTCACCATTTCAAGCAAGGCAATCCCGGCCCAATGATAGGCCGGCTTCACGTAGTCGGCCGGCTGCCGGGCAACAGGATTGTCATAAACCAGACTCACCCACGGTACCGGCGGGGCGATTTGCAGCACCTGATCGGCATGGTCGGACACCACCCGGGCATAATGCATCATCCCGGTTTTGCTATCCTTTAAAAGATCGGTGTGGACCCAGCCCAGGTACCACCGGGCCTTGACGCTGACCGCCGGTACGTCTTCAAATTCAAGCGCAATCCGGTTGTATTCGGCCGCGGCCGCCAGATAGGCACGGCGGCCGGCGGTACGATAATCCGGATCGAGCAGGGCGTAAGCCAGTTCGAGCTGGGCCGACCCGAGGGCAGCGCGATCCCCGGGAAAAAGCGCCAGAACCGCTTGGAAGGCGGCCCTTTTCTTAGCCGGATCATCCGACCAGGAATAAGCCAGCGCCAACTGCCGGGCCGCCGAGGAAAACACCGGCACCGCAATCCCCTGCTGAAGCGTGGTCGCATGCCGGCCGGCCGCCGGAAAAGATTCCGCCGGCGCCCGGGGCGAACACGCTCCGCTAAAGACCGCCATGGCAAGCAGCCCCGCCAGGAACTGCCCATTTCTCACCGTAAAATAAAATCTGCGAATCATCGCGCACAACCAGGACGTATTCTCATCAGACTGTCAAGCTTCAGGGCTCGCGCAAAAATAAACGGATAGCCCTTTTGCAGCTATTTTTCCGCTTCCCAGATTTGCGGTAGCGCCTGCGGATCGGTCGTACTGTATTCGATGCGATAGGGCGTCACCTGGCAAACCCGATAGTTAGGATCATCCGGACCGGAAAATATCCGGCCCAGTTGCTCGTACCATTTTTCCTTTTTCAAGGCCGGATCGTTGGAAACCGCGGCCCGTCCCTGGATCTGCAGGTACGACTCCGCGTTTTCCGCATCGGTGACGCCCAGGGTCAAATGAACTTCGTCGTTCTTTTCAATCTGGGCCACCTTGCGTGATTCGGCAAACGTGGCGAACGAAATCAGCAGATCCTTATCCGCCCAGGCCATGACATAGCGGGTCCAGGGCTTCCCGTCGGTGGTTAACGTTGCCAGGCAGGACAGGGTCGGCTGCTGCATTTTGGCCTGAATCATTTGCTTCAAATCGGACATGCGGTTCTCCTTTCATCTGTGAAGGGTGAATGAAGTCAGAGCATCTTGCCGGCGGCGAGCATCTGTTGTGCCATAGCGGCCATGGTTTGCTGAAACCGGATCAACATCCTTGCAATCATTGCGGCAATCCTTGCGGCAAACCCGGCGGCTGGTTCCGGCGCCCCGGTGTGCGTTCCTTCAGTAATTTGAAGGTTCGGGAACTTTTTTGCAAGTAACTGTTTGCATTTTTTTAAAGGGACACCGCGCCATCACACCGCACGACAGATGCAAGGCGTCGATTCCCGGCACTATCGTTTACAAAATACGCACTTGTGTCCATCCGGAATTGAAAATAAAGTTGCCAATTTTCACCGGCCACTTTATGTTAAAGGTATACAACATCGGTTGGCGCCTGTGAGCGCAACCCGGATTTATATTTGCAAAGCACCTCGCACTTCGTCTGTTTTTCAAAACGCATCCACACCGGCACAACCCGGAAGCGAACCACGAATTATCAACATCTGCTTGACACCGGCAATAGCACGCTATGCCCGCGATTTTAAAAAGGCGCGGGCCTTGCCGGGAACCAAAAGCCACTATCTCCGAATGGACACAAGTCAGTTCGCGCAATGCCGACGCCACTCAGAAAGGGGGTAAGCACCATGGCCAGCCAGAAAATCTTGATACCCTATAACTTCACGCAGTACGATCAGGTCGCCCTTGATTTTGCGGCCCGTACATTTCTTCACCAGCCGGATTGTTACGTGGCGCTGTTCAATGTGCACACGCCGGCCCCGACCGTCGGCATGCGTGAAGATCCGGTAATGCTGAAAATGAAAGACAACCTGAACTACCTGATGCAGCGGGTGACCGAACAGGAAACGCAGTTGCGTCAGGCGCGCGTGGACCTTATCAAAAAGGGGTTTGCGGAAACCCAGGTCGGCTGTATTTTCGAACCCAAAAAAAAAGACGTTGCCGTCCATATCATCGAAACAGCCCAGCAAGGCGGCTTTGACACCATCATCCTGAGTTACAAAGCCGGTAAAGTGAAGCATTTCTTCACCGGGAATGTGTACAACAAAGTCATCAGCGGTTTGAGAGACCGGGTTGTCTGTGTGGTGTCATAGCCAGTGTCCATCCCGAAATGACGCGAACTTTAACCGGTCTTCATCCTAGCGAGAGGAGGATTCCAATGGCTGTTCAAGATCGAATCGACATCAAACTTTTCAAGACCATCAACCGGGCGGTGTCCTTTGCCACCGGCCTCGACGATATGGCCCACGAGTTCACGCAACTGTTGACCGGCACGCTGCAAATCAAAGGCGCCACCCTGTTTATCCTGAATCCGGAAACCGATGAACTCGAAGTCCTGGCCAATTTCGGCCTGAGCATCGCCTACTTGAACAAAGGACCAATACTGGTCAAAAAAAGCCTGGACCACAAACTGCGCGCCGAGCCGGTCATCATCGCCGACGTCAATTCATCGGATCGGCTGCAATACCCGGAAGATGCCCAAAAGGAAGGTATCCGGGCCATTGTCTCCGTGCCGATCAAATTGAGTGGTAAAATGATCGGGGTCATGCGCTTATACCACCATGACCCCTGGGAAGTGTCGGAGGGGGACATCGACTCTTTGCTGGTCTTGTCGGAAAATGTCGCCCTGGCCCTGATGTACTCGCGCCTGCAAAGCGTCCTTAAAAGCATCAAGGGCCATATGGAAACCGTGCATGATGTGTGGTTGAACTGATTGCTTTTCTCGTCATGCCGGCGAACGCCGGTATCCAGGACAATCTCATTTAACGCGATGCCCGAGGACGACAAAACGTTGTGCCCTCTTGGTGGTCTTGCGATGCAGCAACAATCAAAAATCATTATTCTTGTAATCGTGGCCGCGGCAATCCTTTCAGGTAATTCGGGGCTTGCGGCTGAGCAAAAGATCGTTCGGCTTGCGACGATCAATTGGGAGCCATATACCGGTGAGAACTTACCCGGTCACGGCTTTTTCTCGGAGCTCGTGACAGAATCCTTTGCGCGGGTAGGCTATCGAGTGCAATTTTACTACCTTCCGTGGGCACGGGCGCTGGAAGAGACCAAAAAGGGCCTGTTTGACGGCCTGATGAATGCCTACTGGAAAAAAGATCGCGTCGAATTTCTACACTACCCTGATGTTGTCTGGAAAGTCAGAGAGGAATTTATCGCGCTTAAAGACAATCCCATCAGCTTTGACGGCACCCTGGCGTCTTTGAAAGGATATGAAATCGGAGTGTTGCGAAAATCGGCGCAGGCTGAGGAAATCGAGGCGGCCGGTGTCAAAACATGGGCCCTTTCGGATCAGGTCAGGAATGTAAAAAAACTCCTGGCCGGACGGATTGACGCCATGATAATTCCACGTGCCATTTTCTTCTATCACCTTGAGCGAGTTGCGCCCCAATTTGACCCGGCACAGATCAAGATCCTGGAACCGTCATATAAAATCTATGATATGTATGTCGTTTTTTCAAAACAAAAACCCAATTACGCGCAATTGACCAACAACTTCAACCGGGGTTTAAGCCTTATCAAAGCCGATCGCATTTATCAAAAAATTCTACATAAACATCATGTCCGGTATGAAGAATAAAAAGAATAACCATGTCATTTTTGTTTACTCATACCAAACTTAAAACCCTCCTTTTATTATTGATCATCGGCGTCACCGGGTTAATCATACTCCTTTCAACAGGCGTCCAGCTCTATCTGGACTATCACAAAAAAATCCGTGACCTGGAATCCAACTTCCAATTTATATCCGACAGCTATCTGTCGCCGCTAAGCTCCAGCCTCTGGGATTTTAACGAAGACAATGTACGGCTCCAGTTGCAAGGTATTTTGAAACTCCCCGGCATCAAGTTTTGTTCCATAAGCGATGATACAGGCTTAATCGGGACAGCGCTAGACGAAGGCGATGCAGAATCAAGAAAGGATATCATGAGGCAATTTCCCTTGACCTACAGGGAAAAACCGATTGGCCTGCTCACCGTTTACGCAAACTTCGATCACATTAACAAGGAATTGTTACGCGACAGCACGGCTATCTTTATCAGCTACGGCTGTGTTGTGCTTGGCATCGCATTCACGATACTCGTTATCAGCAACTATCTTCTTTTCAAACATTTCGCTGTAATTGCCGCTTACACCGACAATATCGACATCGACCATCTGGACAAGCCGCTGATCTTAAAACGACAGGAAAAAAATGACGAAATTCAGCAGATCGTAAACGCAATAAATGAAATGCGGTTAAGGATCCAAAATAGTATCATCGAGCGCCAGAAAATGGAAGAGGCGCTTAAAACAAGAACCGACTTCCTTGACAAAGTAATTGAAAGTGCCGCTCTGAGCACCTGGATCTCCGATGAGACGGGCACCGCCATCAGGGCAAACCCTGCCTGCCTTGAGTTCTTCGGTGCCGCAACCGGCGAGTTCATCGGGAAATACAATCTGTTCCAAGATAGCGTTATTAAAAAAAGCGGCTTCATGCCGGAACTACAGGGAGTGTTTGACAAGGGCAGAACCGCCAACATCGTTATCGATTATGATTTCAAAGCCGTCAAGCATGTCAACGTGAAAAACGCGACCCGCAAGATAATCAACTCCATCTTCACGCCCATTATGGATGACAATGGTAAAGTATCAAACGTCATTGTCCAGACAATAGACCTGACCGACATAAAAAGAATGGAACGCGAGTTAAACCAAGCCCTCAAAATGGAGTCCATCGGCAACCTTGCAGGCGGCATTGCCCATGATTTTAACAATATCCTGGCATCCATAATTGGCTTTACCGAATTGGCGCTTGATGAGGCCAAAAAAGATACAACCCTTGATGATAGCCTGCAGGAAGTATACAAAGCCGCAAATAGAGCCAAGGCGCTTGTAAAACAAATACTTGCCTTTGCGCGTCAATCAGAGGCGCAACTAAAGCCCATCCAACCCGGTCTTATCGCCAAGGAAGTTTTAAAATTTATTCGTTCCACCATCCCCGCTACCATTGACATAAAACACGCCTTGGATAGTGATGCGCTGATCATGGGCAATGCGACCCAGGTACATCAGTTGATAATGAATCTGTGCACCAATGCCGCCCATGCCATGGAAGCACAAGGCGGCATTATAGAGGTAACATTAAAGGATATAACCGCCGATAAAATAACCGGAATTAACAAAGCCGATTTAAAATACGACGACTATATTGAATTAAAGGTTGCTGATACCGGCGAAGGCATTGCTCCGGATGTCATCGACTCAATCTTCGAGCCCTACTTTACGACCAAAGGTCCCGGCGAAGGCACCGGCATGGGACTGGCGATGGTGCAAGGCATTGTTAGTACTTACGAAGGCCACATTTCAGTTGACAGCAAAAAGGGCAAAGGGTCTATCTTTAAGCTGTATTTTCCGATAACACGAAAGCGCAAAGCAAAGCGGGCGTACGTGCAAAAAGAGTTACCCAGAGGAACCGAAAGAGTTCTTTTCGTAGACGACGAAGCGCCAATCGCCAAAATTGGCAGTCAGATTCTCGAACGGCTTGGGTATACCGTGACAACGCGCACCAGTAGTATTGAAGCCATGGAACTGGTAAAATCAAAACCCAACGCGTTTGATCTGGTTGTCACCGACATGACCATGCCCAACATAACCGGGGATCAACTTGCCATTGAGCTGTTAAAAATCCGGCCGGACATTCCTATCATCCTTTGCACAGGATACAGCAACAAAGTATCCGAAGAGAACGCAAAGAAAATCGGTATCAACGCATTTGCCTACAAGCCGATTGTGAAGGCCGACCTGGCGCAGACAGTCCGCAAGGTTATCGATGACGCCAAGGGCCGCTGAAAAAATAAAATGCGGCTATCCATAAAGCCCAGGTGAGTTCGGCAACCGTAAAACAAAACACCCCCAATTGACCCCCAAAAAAGCGTAGCCATCATATGCCGCAACCTGTGAAAATCGAACAAATAGCCCGCCTGCAAAAGTTCCTGTAGTTAGTCCCCATCCGGAAATCGCATCTTCTGGCCCCCGGCGGCGTTCTCGCATTTTTAAAATAATGGCGGAGCCATTCACGTTCTTGCCACATAGCCCCTATGCCTGCGGTTTTAAAAATGCTCGGGCCTTGCCGGGAACCAAAATCTACTATTTCCGGATGGACACAAGCTAAAAAAAAAGAGTAAGAATGTGAGCAAATTGCATGTCGAAGCATAACAATAACACTTAAGCATTTTTGCGCTATCTCCTGGATTCCCGCCTGCGCGGGAATCCAGGAAATGTTACGAAATACGCAAATTGCTTGTTCCAGCGGCTCGCCGCAATGTAGGTGCGTTTTAAAAATTTCCTCAGCCTGACAGCTAGTGTCCATCCGGAAATAGTAGATTTTGGCCCAGGCCAAGGCCGCAACGAATTTGAAACCGCAGGCGTAGCAAGGCTACGTCGCAAGAACATGAATGGCTACGCCATTATTTCAAATTCGTGCGAACGCTGGCATGGGCCAAAAGATGCTATTTCCGGATGGACACCAGCTATGGGCTTTAGCCCTGCCTTGCGATCCGTAATGCTATTTGTCCAAAGACCCGAGTTACATCTCTTTTGCGTTGCTGAAATAGTATCCAAAGACTTAAGTTAACGCCGTTGATTGTTAAGTCGTAATCAGACAAACAGGGTTTCAACACATGACAACACCAGCAATCAAACTATCGGTAACGCCAAAGCACTTTCCCGCCGATGGGGCCTGTGATTGGGGGCAAGATGACTATGGTTTGTGGATGTCGTTTAAGCATAAAGGGATACGACAGTGCTTTCGCGGGATTATTCCGGGCGAGTTCATGATGGGTTCACCGGAAACCGAGCCTGAACGATTCGACCGTGAAAAACAGCGAAGTATTTTTGGCCCAAAGAAGATCTCATCGCGTTTTTTACAATTAACGCGGAAGAGCAAAAGCTGCTCGCCAACAGGTCGGCGCATGCAAGACTCGGCTTTGCCATGCTTTTAAAATGTGAAATGCGGTTATTAACCCGGCAATAAAATACCTTTAAAATCGTGATTCCGGCGAGCGCCGGAATCAAGTCCGGCATGACGAACGCCAAGCCGCGTTTTAATCCCTTGAGAAAAAGGTAAACATATGGTTCTGTTATCCTTAGGTAGTGCCCATCCGGAAATGGCATCTTTTGGTCCCCGGCGGCGTTCTCGCATTTTTAAAATCCTCGGCAGTAGCGCGCTATGCCTGCAGTTTTAAAAATGCTCGGGCCTTGCCGGGAACCAAAACCTACCATTTCCGGATGGGCACTAGGTAGCGGATGTTGGGCCTGCTTTTTCCATTTTTAAAAACACAAAAGGCCGTTGTAACCATGCAATTTAACGAATTCTTCGCAAAATCGGCATGCCTGGGGGCGATGTGGTGCGTGCTGGCCGTTATCAGCGGATGCGCGGCGGCCCCGCCGATTGCGCCCTTTGAAAACGCGGCCGGGACGCAAACTCTGACCGCACAGGAAAAACAATTGTGGACACAGGCGCGTCGCTTCGAGCAAGCGATCGCCGACAGTGGTCAACGATATGTCAACCCGGAACTGCGCGCCTACATGCAACAGATCCTCGACCGCCTGTACCCCGAATTCAAGGGCATCCTGCGGGTTCATCTGTTAAAGACCCCGGTGGTAAACGGCTTTGTCCTGCCCAATGGCGGTCTCTATTTGCATATCGGCCTGCCGGCCTGCCTGGACAACGAGGCCCAACTGGCCACCATTCTGGCCCATGAAGCGGCCCACTTTGTTTACCGGCATGGTTTGCAGGCCCAAGCGCCTCTGCCCCCGCAAGTCGCCGCCCGCGCCATGGCCGCGGCCGGTCTGCCCACGGCAGACACCCTGCCCGTGGCGGCGATGATGCTCGGTTATGCCCCGGATCTGGAAGCCGAAGCCGACAGGGCAAGTTACCGCCGGCTCGTCGCCGCCGGCTATGCCCCGGCGGAATTGCATCGGACGTTTGCTGTTTTGGCGGCTCAGGCCCGCGCGCTTGCTGCCGCGCAGCCCACCTTTTTTTTCGCTTCGCATGCCCGGATGGCAGCACGCCGTCAGCATTATGAAATACTAAGCGCCAGGGACAAAAACCGGCACGGCCGGGTGGGCCAAAACGCCTACCTGCGGTTAACCTACGACCTGCGTATCGATTGCCTGCAAGCCGACCTGGCCGCCCAACGCTACCACAACATTATTGTCCGGATGGAAGACACCAGCCGTCTGGATCGCTACCCGCCTTACAGTTATTACTACCTGGGCGAAGCCTACCGGCTGCGCAACGCAACGGGTGACGGCCCGCGGGCCGAGCAGGCCCTGCGCTTTGCCATCGAAGAAAACCCGGCCTTCGCGCCGTCCTACCGCGCGTTGGGCTTTTACTACGCCGACCTGCAGAAAAAGCCCCTGGCCCGGGGTTACCTGACCGAATACCTGAAACGCGCCCCCCGGGCCGGCGACCGGGATGCCGTTGAAAAACGGCTGGAACAACTACGACAAAAAAAATGAGGTCAGCCTTAATGCAAAAAATCAAAGTAGCGCTCATCGGTATCGGCAACTGCGCCGGCGCACTGGTTCAGGGGATCCATTTTTATCGCGATCAGAATAACCGGGCCATCGTCGGCCTGATGCATTGGGAGCTCGGCGGCTATACACCGGCCGACATCGAAATCGTGGCCGCCGTCGACATCGACAAACGCAAGGTCGGAACAGATGTCAGCAAAGCAATCTTTGCCGAACCCAATTGCACGACGGTCTTCTGCCCGGACCTGCCCCCCATGGGCGTAAACGTTCGGATGGGCCGTATCCTGGACGGGGTTGCCGCCCACATGCAGACATATGAAGACAAATTTACCTTTCGGCCGGCACCGGCACCGGAGCCGGACAAGGCCCAGATCGTGCAGTTGCTGATCGATTCCGGCGCCGAAATCATGTTGAATTATCTTCCGGTGGGGTCCGAGGACGCAACCCGTTTTTACGCCGAATGCGCCCTGGATGCCGGTGTGGCCCTGGTGAACAATATCCCGGTGTTTATCGCCAGTGATCCGGCCTGGGCGCAACGGTTCGCGGAAAAAAACATCCCCATCATCGGCGATGACATCAAATCACAACTGGGCGCCACGATCATTCACCGCACATTGACCGACCTGTTTAACAAGCGGGGGGTCCGACTGGAGCGGACGTACCAGTTGAACACCGGCGGCAATACCGACTTTCTGAACATGCTCGATCAGACCCGGCTGGCATCGAAGAAGCAATCGAAAACCGAGGCGGTGCAGGCGGTGACGGCGCACCGTCTGCAAGACGAAAATATACATGTCGGCCCGAGCGACTATGTGGCCTGGCAGAAAGACAACAAGGTCTGTTTTATTCGCATGGAAGGCAAACTGTTCGGCAACGTGCCGATGAATCTTGAAATGCGGCTTTCCGTGGAGGATTCGCCCAACTCGGCCGGTGTGGCCATCGATCTGATCCGCTGCGCCAGACTGGCTCTGGATCGCGGACAGGGCGGCCCGCTGATCGCGCCCTCGGCCTATTTCTGCAAACATCCCCCCCGACAATTTACCGATGATGAAGCCTTTGCCATGACCGAGGCGTTCATCAGAGGCAAATAAATACTACTGCAGGGCAATCAAGCCCCGGCGGCCCAATTCCCTTAAAAACCGGGTGACGGCAACCTCGGCCTCGCGGCGATGCAATTGATAACGCTCCGCAAAGCGATCGACAATCTGGCGCACGGTGGCCTGGCCGTCCAGCAGGTCCCAGGTGGCCGTGCCCAGCTCATCAAGCTGCAGTTTTTTAATCCGTTCGGTTTCGGCCGGACCGCCCAGGCGCCGGGTAAGGGCCAGGAACCAGGGACGCAGTCTGACCGTGTAAACCAACTGCACCTGATCGGCCGCAATCCGCTCCACCGTCACACCGGGATTTTTACGCGGCACGCAACGCAGGGCTTCCGCGCGGTTCAGGGCGGGCGCGGGGCGGCGGGGTTTAAACAATCTCATAATGATCGTAGACCTTTTCCAGCAGGGCGCCCGGCAACGGCCGGCGGCCGAGAGCGCTGACGGCCATGATGCGATTTTGCGCCGTTGCATGCCGGGCGGCAAGCCAGCCGTAAAGCGGTTTACGGCACAACCGGCGCATGAGCCCGTCCAAACGGTTGCCGGCAAGTGGCGCATTGACAACCTTCAGAAGCCGGTCGTTCTGCGCTCCTTCCTGCGGGCCGGCACTTTGCAGCCAGGGCCACATCCCGTTGCAGAACTGCCTCAGGTTTTTCGCCTTCAACATGAGCGCGGCCGGCCCCCAGCGGTGCAGATGCAGGGCCAGCCCCTCCGGTCCGTCAAAAGCCAGCTCAAACGCACCGGCGTCGAAACGATACTGTTTGAGCCGGAGACGGTCGGGCGTCAAGGCCCGGATATCGTACACAGCCCACGCCTGCGCCTTGTCGTCACGGTGATCTTCAAAGGACGCCAGAATGTCGCGGCACAGCCGTTTGTTGCGCACAATATCCCGCCGCAAAAACTGAAGCAGATGCGCCGTACGGCAGTGGGGGCAGTAAAGCACCGCCCCCTTGCCGGCCAGGGCGCCCCCCTGCCATTCAAATGCTTCCACCGCAAAACCGGCCAGCGCGGCCTGCCATTGCCCGGGCGTTTTACAAAGCTGCAATGCCAGCCCGGCCCGGCGCGACCGCATACCGGTCAGCCGCTTCAAATGAGTTTTGTGCACAAACCGCCCCTTGATCGGCTGCCACTTCACCTCGAACACCGGTCCCCGGTCATCCTCCAGGTGTAAATAACGCAAGCCCATCCGGCCGATTTCCCAATCAGCAGGAATCGCAAACTGGACGCCGTTCCAGGCCAGTATCTTGGTTTGTGTCCCATCACACTTGTAATGTCGTAAGTTGGCCGTCAATGTCATTAACTTAAGCTGTCCGATGAGCCGAGAGAGATATCGCGCAGGGCTTTGGGGCTCGCGAAAAAAAATAAATAACTATGTGAGCAAAATCGCATGTCAAAGCCTGACAACAACACTTAGACATTTTTGCGATATCTCCTGGATTCCCGCCTGCGCGGGAATCCAGGAAAATGTCCCCAAATGCACAAATTGCTCCTTCCGGCGTCTCGCGGCAACGTAAGTGCGTTTTACAAATGTCGGCTACAGGCAAAAGCCCTGAACCACCACCTCAAATTAATGCCACTGACTTGGCAGTTTAAATGCAAAACTGCGTGGTAAAAGCTAAAAAAAGCTTTAGCCGACATTAGATGGATGCCATGACACCAGTTTGATTGCCTTAGGGCCGTGGAAAAAATAAATTATCCCAACTGACTTGTCTATGGGCTCGTCTTCTGCGTTGTGCAAAGCCGCGAATATCTCGATATGCACGACTTT
>JANQIE010000155.1 GCA_028282295.1 Desulfobacterales bacterium
CACGAATTTGAAATCCTCGACGTAGCCTTGCTACGCCTGCGGTTTCAAATTCGCTGCGGCCTTGGCCTGAACCAAAATCTACTATTTCCGGATGGGCACGAGCTTTTCAGAAGAAAGGCGCTAATGCCGAAGCCGGCTCACTAACCAATGTAGACCCAACATATCAGCACCTCCGAACCGTTTCAATCAGGGAATCCCTGAATTTGCCCCCCAAAAACCCTTAACGCGATGTTTAAGGCTGTCCCTCCAAAAAAAATCAGCAATTTAGACGCCGGATTCAGAATACCGTCGAAGGCACACCGAATACATCCTTGACCGCATCCTGCCTGTCTGCGCGGGGCGACTTGTCCATCGCCATGCTTTATGATACACCCGCCTGAAAAGGACGAGAGGCTGTCGAGCTTGTGTCCATCCGAAAAACCGCATCGTGCATATAGTTTGACCCGGCAATCAAAGGAGCACCCTGATGAATCATGAACAAAAACAACTGCTGGATGCCGCCCGCGAAGCAGCCGCGTGCGCCTATGCGCGTTATTCCGATTTCAGGGTGGGTGCGGCCGTGCTGACCGAAAACGGCGTATTCAAAGGGGCCAACATTGAAAACGCCAGCGCCAATTTAGGGATCTGCGCTGAAAGAGTCGCCCTGGCCCACGCCCGCATGCATGGCTGCAGGCAAATCAAAGGCGTGGCGGTTTATTGCATAGACGTCAAGCCCGGCGAAGACAAGCACATCGCCGAAAAAACATGCATCCCCTGCGGCGGCTGCCGGCAGTGGCTGGCGGAACTGGCGCCCGATGCCTGGATCGTAACCAATGCGTCGGACACCGTCTATACACTACCGGAACTACTGCCCTATGCCTTTCAGTTATCACCGGCAAACAAGGAGTAAACATGACGACGTCCCCCATCGGCATCATCGGCGGCAGCGGGGTCTACACCCTGGACGCAATCACCGGGGAACAACAAATCGCAATCCAAACCCCTTTCGGCGACCCGTCGGATCTGTACCTTACCGGCAAACTGGGCGACCGGCCGGTAGTCTTTTTACCGCGTCACGGCCGCGGCCACCGGATATCACCATCGCAACTCAACTACCGGGCCAACATATTCGGTTTTAAAAAACTTGGTGTGGAACATCTTCTGGCGGTCACCGCCGTGGGCAGTCTCAAAGAAGAAATCCGGCCATTGGACATCGTAGTGCCGGACCAGTTGTTCGACCGGACCTACCGGCGCGAAAACACCTTTTTCGGCAACGGCATGGTGGCCCATGTCGGTTTCGGCGATCCCATCTGCCCGGCCCTGGCCGCCACCCTGACCGCCACCGCCAAAGCCGAAGGCGCGCGGGTGCACAGCGGCGGCAGTCTGGTGTGCATCGAAGGCCCGGCCTTTTCAACCCGGGCCGAATCCGAACTTTACCGCCAATGGGGCATGTCGATTGTCGGCATGACCACCGTGCAGGAGGCCAAACTGGCCCGGGAAGCCGAAATCTGTTACGCCGCCCTGGCCATGGTGACCGACTACGATTGCTGGCACAGCGAAGCCGACGCCGTCACCGTGGACACAGTGGTCGCCAATGCCACGCAAAACGCCGCCCTGGCCCGACGGGTGACTCAGGAGGCGATCCTGAAAATCCGTGGCCCGCGCACCTGCGCCTGCGCCTCGGCCCTGGACGGCGCCATCATGACCGATCCGGCGCAGATCCCGGACAAAATCAAAACCAAACTGGCCCCCCTGCTGACCAAGTACCTGACAGTTTAGGGCGCGAGCCCTGAACAAAATGATGCGCAAGCATCAAACCGGTCTCATCCGGATTTCAGCAAGTGTCCATCCGGAAACCAAAATCGACCATTTCCGGATGGGCACTAGCAAAACCGGAATCGGATGCTCAGGGCTGGCGCAAAAATAATTTCAGAAATTTCTCCTTTGCACAGCCGGTTGGACTATTGCCGGGCGGCTTGACAGATCAGCATGGCGGATTCGAGCAGAAGCTTCAGGCGCCAGTCTTTGACGGTTGTCTGCTTTTCACGACAGGAGTCTAAAAACAGGGGCAGGCCGGGACCGCCGCCGTGCAGGGCGTGACGTTGCATGGCAGCTTGAAGCCAGGCTGTCTCCAGGCGGCGTTCGGTCAGGTCGGTTGTCAACGATGCAGTTTGCCGCCTTAACTGCTCGCGGAAGTGATCCGCCCGGATCAGGGAATCACGGGCGGCCCGGTGCGCGGCAGCGGCGCCGGCGCGGGCGCCGAAAACCTGGGTGGCGGCCACCATGGCACCGCCGATGCGATTGGCGCCATGCATGCCCCCGGCGCACTCACCGCAGGCAAACAGGCCCGCAGTGCGCGTCGCGCCGTCGGTGTCGATCCGCGCACCGCCGTTGCCGGCGTGGGCCATCAGGCCGATTCGCACCCGCCTGTTGCGCGGTGCATCGATGGTCACCCATCCGTCCGGGTTCAGATGGTCGAGGACAAAACGATCCAGGGCGGTATCGTCCCGGCCGTACGCTGCCGGGCCGTGCAGCCCCCGTTCACCGGCCAGGACGCGCACCGGTTCGGGAACGCGGTGCCGCCGGCCGTCGGCGGTACGAATCCGGTAGCCGGGTCGACCAAGATACTGAATCGGCCAAAACCGGCGGTCCGGGCCGTTCCATAAAAACTGAAGATAAGCCGCGTTGACCAACTCGGCCCCGGCGCGGTGCAACAGCGCCAGGGGATACCCGCTGGTGCCGCCCCCGGCCACGTTCAGGGCAAACAAGGTGGCACTGCCGCCCAGGGCCATCACAACGGCTTTGGCCCGCACGGCCACGCAGCGGCCGCCGGCGGTTATCAGGCACGCCCCCACCACCGGGGCATTGCCGTGCGGCCCGGCGCGGATCAGGTCCAGCACGGTCAGCCCGCCCTGCAGCCCGGCGCCCTGTTCCAACACGTGAGCGCGCATGGCATAAAACGCGGCGGTCATATCGGCAAACACGTAGGCCAACGGCATCCCCTGCCGGAAGCAACCGGGATGGCGCAGCACCTTGCCGGCGGGACCGGTTTTGAGTTGGAAGCCGATGCCGGTCAGCTCGTCAAACCGGTCCCGGCTTTCACCGGCGAGCAGACGCACCAGGGCGGGGTCCATCCAGCCGGGGGCCGCCAGGGCCAGGGCGTCGCGCACAAGCGCCTGTTCTTCGTCCGCATCCCGGCAAACCAGCATTCCCAACTCGTTGTGCACGTTGGCAAACGACGCCCCGCCGGGACCGCGCCGGGAGCCGATCACCAGCACCTTCTGGTCCGGGGCCGCCTGCCGCGCGGCCCAGGCCGCCCGCAAGCCGGCCAGGCCGGCGCCCAGGATCAAGACATCCGTCTGCACATCGGTTATGTCGTCAGGGGCAAACATGCTTCGAGTTCCGCCAGCCTGCGGGCCGCAATGATTTGATAGGTGGCCGGGCCGTACTTGCGTTGCCAGCGGCATCTGGTGCCGTTGACAATCCGGTTCAATTCGTCTTTCAATTCCGGGGCGGCGCGCACCGCCACTTCCATGGCTGCCAGGCCCGCGGTTACGTTGCCTTGGGCCAGCAGGCAACCGCCGATGTAAAATTGTTTGACTTTACTGGTGCCGGGCAGGGTTTCCAGAAGTACTTCGGTTTGAGCACTGTATCCATGATCGAAGAAAAACCGGGCCTTTTCTTCCGCTGCCGACCGGCCCTGATCTTGCGCCAACCGCTGCCATGCAGCCGTCATTCGCGCAGCCTTGTCAAATTCGGTCAGCATGTGGTTCAGGGCTTCTTTTTTTTGTCGCAGAACTTTTTTCTGTAACGTGAACCGCGCCTGCATGGTCTGCCACGGATTGCCCCGGATCTCGGCGCGCACCACCGCCGAGCGGTCGGCCATCCAGGCGGCGTGGTGCCGGACCAGCAGTTCCTGCATCCCGGTCATGATCGGATGTCCATCGATCGTCGCCGCCAGTTCGTTCAGACGCGTCAGCAATTTATGGATTTTGGGCGGCAACGCCGGGGCTTGCCCGGCGACCACGCGCTTGGATTTGCGTAAAAAACGCTCCAGTTGCGGGGCCAGTTTGAAGTAAGTGGTGATCAGTTTGCGGCATGCGGCGGCGTCACGGTGCAGCGCGGTCAGGGTTGCGCGCATGTGCGCGGGCGACACGGGGTGCGGTTGAAGATACAAAACCGGGTCGATCGCAACCGGCGCCACGCAACACCGGTTCAGGGCGCCGGTCAACGCCAGACATTCGGTCCCCTCGATAAACGCGCCGCCTTCGGTGGCGTCGATGAAAACTGTACCGGGGCTGTCGGCGATGATCTGCTCGCAACCCTGCTGCATGCTTAAAAACGGCGCTTCAGTGGGAATCATTTTGCCATCGACACCCTTGACCTGAAGGCTGCCGGAGGACGCACCCTGCTGGTTGCCCCAATGCAGAATCACGCCCGGTGCGTGATCCCGGCTGTCGGCGTAAGCCAGATCCAGTCCGACGGTGATCACCGGGGTGCAGCCCATCAGCACGGCAGCCTCCAGGGCCAGATGGATGGCGGCCTGGGGATTGCGGGCCGGTTCGGCCTCGCTGTCAAGAATGCGGTTGTAGAGCTTGTGGCTCGCAAAGCCCTGGTAGGCGTAGAAACGGCCGGCAAACCGGATACGGTTTGGAATTTGCGGCGACGCCTCGGCCAGATAAAGCAGGGCGCTTTGTCCGAGCCGGTCGGCCACCGGCGCCAGTTTTTCAAAAGTATAGTCAAAATGGTCGATGGTGACGACAAAATGCGGCTGGATGTCATGCTGCATCAGGGGCGCTACGGCCGAATCGACGGCCACGATCACGGCTTTGGCCCTTGCGCCTTTTAGCGTTGCGATGTTCTTGCCGAGCGACGGACCGGCGGCCACGACAATCGCGGGCAAGCCGGCAAACCGGTCGCGCAACGCCGTCATCGGGGTTGAATCGCGCAGCACCGCCAGGTTGGCGAACCGGTTGGCGCAGAACTGCTCCCCGGCCTCGGCCACGGTGGCGGTCTGGGCGATCTGATTGTTGAAGTATTTTTCGAGTTCACTTTTGCGGGCCGCATACCAGGGGGCGGCCAACGCCAGGGCCGGCGGGTACTGGAAAATTTTGAAGCCGTGGGCGGTATGGTGCCGCGCCTGTTCGGTTTGAAAAAGCTGATCGGGCGGCACAGCGTCGCCCACCAGCAGGCGCACATTCGGATGCTCCAGCAGGGCACTGTAATCGAAAAGGGTCAGGGCGACCTTGAACAGGGCCGGATGCGCCTCCACCAGCAGGATAGTGTTCAGGGCCGCATAGTGTTGAATCACGGCGGCGGCATGGTACCCCAACCCGACGCCGAGCAGGCAGACCACCTGCCCCTCGGTGCCCTGCAATGCTTCCAGCAACGGGGCCGCCTGGGTCATCGGATCGGTCGAGGCATAAAGGGCCGTCGGTTCGGCCCGGCCCACATCAATCCAGAGATTGGGCGCCTGGGACGGTTTGCCGGCCACCTTGAACCCGAACGGCGCGGGCCGGTCGAGCACCGGCAGCACGTGCGGATGGTGTTTGGCGAGCACGGCGAGGTTTTTCCGGTAGCGCGCCTCATGGGGTGAATTCGGCGGGCCACCCGGCTGGGCAGCCAAAAGTGTGTTTATGGTCATTGTGGGCTTTTTTTTTAAGGTTTCTTGGCGATTAGATTCTGGACCCCGGCGTTCGCCGGGGTGACGACGTGTTTTGCTGCGTCGTGATGGCGAACCCCGGATCGAGTCCGGGGCATGCCCAGACCCCGGAATCCGGCATCTGCCGGTTGCAACTTTCCTCGCATAAAACTTCATCTCCTCGTCACCCTGACGAAAGCCGGGGTGACGGCGTGTTTTTCTACGCCATTCCGGCGAACCCCGGACCGGGTCGGGAGCATGCCCAGGTCCCGGAATCCGGCATCTAAATGATCCCATCCGCAATTCATAATTCTTAATTCTCAAACCTGGCGTTTTCTCCCACCGAGCTGCGCCAAAAAAGCCTTGTGGGCAACGTCCCATTTGGCCCGCAGGCGCGCCCAGGCGGGCACTTTGTCGCTGACGAACGACCAGGTGTCGAGCATCCGCCGGGCGTTCTTGAAAGACCGGTCCGCGATGTGCGCTTCAATCACCGACGCAACCGCGGTCCAGGCCGTGGTCAGCACATCCGTCAATTTCGGATGATCGCCGGTGAGTTCAACACACCGCCGCAGCCATTGGTCCGCCAGGCCGGACACCGGGTCGCGGACGGCTTGCTCCAGCCAATACCGGCCCAGGGCCAGCCGGATGCCGGCGATGACGGGTTTGACGGCCGGATCGCATTCAACGGCTTTTTGCCAGGCGGTCCGGGCGGCATCCAGTTGCAGCCGTTGTGCCTGCACTGTTCCCATCATTTGCCGGGCCCATGCATCGGCGCCGTTGGTTTCAAGCAAGAGTTTCAGCAATTTTTCGGCCTGCAACACCGCCCCGGCCTCCAGATAAAAAGTGGCGTCGGCACGGATGTTACGACCGGTTGCGGCCGCAGGCGTTTGCCGGGCCCGGTCCAGCCGGGCCGTCAGGTGCGCCAGGTGGTTTTGAAAGGTTGTAAGCATGTCGCGTTGCGCGCCGGTGACATACGCGATTTGCGCCAAATGGGCGTCAAAGCGCGTCGTAAAATCGGGGGCCGATTTGACCGCGGCGGTAAACTTCGCGTTTTCGGTCAAACGGGTTGCCGCCAACTCCTGGGTCCAGTGCCACACCGGACTGTCGGCGGATAGACGCTGCCGCCCGGTTTCCAGCAGGTCAAACGCGTTGCGCAGATCGGCATCCAGATCGGCCAGCCGTTTGATGCCGGCGCTTTTCTGCTGCGACCAGCAGGCCCGCACGTGCATCAGGCGCACCTCAAGCCGATCGACACGGTTGACGGTTTCACGGACCTGGCGGCGGGCCTCGGCGCAGGCATCCACGAATCGTTTGAGGGGCGGGCGCGCGACGGTCCGCATCACCTTGGTGACCAGCGGTTTGACCGGCTCGTTGAACCAGGTGGCCGCAATCTGTTCAAACGGCAGCACCTCGGTGCCCTCGATGTGCGCCCCGGCGGCCAGGGTGTTGATGTAACGGCGCGGATGGGCCCGCATCATTTCCTCCAGCCGGATTTTAAATTCATGGTACGCCCGGCTCGTTGCCACGTTGCCGCCGCCGATCGCCGGGGTTTCAAAGTGATCGGTGATGGTGGCACAGCGGGCCGTCACCACGCCGTCGGCATGATCACGGCGTTGGCCGGTGTGCGCGAGGTCATGCCCCACGAACACGATGGGATCGGCCCCGGTCAACTGGGCCAGCGCCAGCGACAGGTGAATCACCGAACTGGCCGGCGGCAGCATTGCCCTGGGATCGAGCAGGTCATGCAGCCAGGTTTGACTGTCGTTTTGCTGAAACGCCAGATAAACTTGTGCGGCGGCAAAACGGTTGGGAATCAGCGGCGTGGCCGTTACCGTGGTGACCAGGGCCGTGGGCCATGCACGGTCCAGAAACGGCACGAATTTCTCAAAATTCAGATCCCGAAAATCGATGGACGTTACAAAATCCGGGCAGATACCGGCGTTTAAAAGCGGTGCCAATGCCGCGTCCGCGGCGATTACCAGGCAATCGGCCCGGGCCTGTTGCAGACGGGGCAGGGCTTGCGACAACGACGGTCCCGGCGTCACCAGCACAGCCGGCCGGCCGGCAAAGGCGCCGCTGAGTTCTTCGACCAGAAAAGCGTACGGCCACAAGGCCAGATTCTCAAACCGGTTGTGAAAAACCGCCGGACCGTTTTCGTGCAGGGTCCGGGCCGCAATCTGCTGGGCATTGGCCGCTTCAAACACCCTGGTTTTCAATGCCTCGTACTGTTCCGGGGCCCACTTGAAGCCCGGCTGATGGTAGATCAGATGTACCGGTCCCGCACCGGTCTCGGCGCCGATGCGTGCTTTAAACGCATCGCCGGCCTTTTCTCCGGCCAGCCAAACCACTTTGTCCGACAGGATCAATTCCTTCAGATCGACGGCGGCCAGGGCCAGACAGAGCAGATCCAGCGACGGTTCCAGGATATAAATACGTTTGATTCGGGGTCTTTGGCGGATCAGCCACAGGGGCAGGTAGCCGAGTCCCATGCCGACAAACACACACATATCGTTATCGGCCGCAACCGGTATGTCGGTCAAGGGCGGGCCGACATCACGCCAGGGATCCTCGGGATGATGGCCCCACACTTTTACGCCGGCCCTGTCGGTCAAATGGTAAGTCGGTACGGTGCGCGTGGCTTCCAATTGGGCGATGGGCGCCGGTGAGTGGTTCGCAAGACAACGGTGCAGGCCGGGCCGGTGGGCCGCAATCAGGGCGCGGTTGGACGGGCCGTGGTCTTGCAAGGGGTTGGGGGACATCTTTTCTGGGATCATGGGTGCGCAGAACTGAATCTTCGGTTTTTGTTTGGAATCGATTGCCGGCAGTTCCCGGTCTGCCGGCGCATGCAAGCCGAAATTGAGCAATATTTATGCCACGCCAATGGAGCCCCAATCAGTGAGAGTTAAGAATTATGAATCAATAATTAAGAATTTATGGATGAAAATCATTAAGATGCCGAATTCCGGGGCCGATCCCGGGGCCGTTCCGGGAGGCGCCGAAATGATGCCGGAAAACACCACGTCACCCCCGGCAAAGGCCGGGGTCCAGGATTCAAACGACAGGATACCTTAATTTCAAATTCAAGCGACACCGGTGCACCAGAAGCCGATGATGGCACCGATATTGCTTTTTCTAGTCACAAACACACAATGGGCCGTCGGCATCGATCATAGATGACTTCACCACCACCACCGCAAGTAATTCAAACCGGCCCGCCCAGACGATCACCAGGCCACTTTTTCACTTCCATATGTTGCCACGGCCGGCCTGCAACGTACTCCGGGATAAGCGCATTGAACCGGGTTCCCGTCACTAATTTGACACACGCCCGACACCGCGCCGATGAGTGTAAAAAAGGAGTATTTCGATGGAGGAATTCACTCTGAGGGTCGACTTTACCAACGGCAAACGGGCCACCTGCTTTCGGTTTGATCTGAGCAAGCGCACCCACCGGGATATCTATTCCCGCCTGGCCCAGGGCTTGTATCACGAGGCTGAAACAACGCATCTTTTGTTCCGCATGCTCAAGCCGGGAGATGTGTTTATCGATATCGGCGCGCATTTGGGATATTTCTCCCTGTTGGCCGCCCCGCTTGTCGGCCACGGCGGGCTGGTGGTCGCCGTTGAACCGGAAGACGACAATCATGCCCACCTGACCGGTCACATCCGCATCAATCAATTCAACAACATCATTGCCGTGCGCCAACCACTGTCCGACACGATCAAAGCCTGCCGGTTTTACATCCATCCCGATAACGACGGGGGCCATGCGCTGTGGGACGTGGCGACTTCCGCTGCCGCACAAGAACCGGCCGATCCGGTTCCGGCACGCATTGAAAACGTTACCACACAAACCCTGGACGCGCTGGTGGACGAACTCGATCTGGGGCAACGGCGCATCAAGTTGATCAAAATCGATGCCGAGGGCGCGGAAACCGCGATCATCAAAGGGGGCGCCAACACCATCGCGGCCCATGATATCGACGGCATCATCGCCGAGTTCAACCCCGAGGCCATGGCGCGCATGGGCACCTCGCTGCCGGACCTGGCCCAAACCATGCGTGACATGGGTTACACCATGTTTCTGCTGCATCCCAACGGTGAACTGCCCAAACTGGTGCCGCCGGAGGTGGAGATCAAAGCCGATCACATTTTCAATGTCTTCTTCACCAAGTTGGAAAAGATGCACCGGACCTGGCAGAATCAGACCATCACCTGGGACACGGACAAACAGGTGCATGTCTGGAATTGATCTTGCAACCACCTTGCAAACATCTTGGGATCCGAATACCCCCAACAGGAAAGGAAACGCGTCGGCATGAATACAAACGAATTTAAAAACATCGCCAAAAAAGGGCCGGATGACCGCACCGCAATCGATTTGGGCCCGGTCGGTCTGGGCGGCGATTCCTTCGTTATTTTCGCCGGTCCCTGCCGGGTGGAGAGCCGCACCCAGATCATGGAAGCGGCCCAGGGGATCAAGGAGGCCGGCGGCCATGTGCTGCGGGCCGGGGCGTTCAAACCGTGCACCCATCCGCACTGTGACTGGGGCCGGGGCGAAACCGCGCTGCGGGAACTGCGCGAGGCCGGCGACACCTATCAAATCCCGGTGATCACCGAGGCCATGTCGCGCTCGCAACTGCCCCTGGTCCACGAATACAGCGACATCATCCAGATCGGCACCCGCAACGCCCAGAACTATGAACTGCTGCGCGAGTTGGGTGAGTATCCCAAACCGACCATGCTCAAACGGGGCACCTGGATGAATCTACGTGAAACTTTATGCCAGGCCGAGTGGGCATATTTTGCCGACCCGGCCCGGGGCGTCAGCGGCAACCCGCAGATTTTCATGTGCGAGCGCGGCTCGGTGCATTTTAACGATCACATGCGCTGGACCCTCGATCTGGCCATGATTCCTTCCTTCAAACAGGTTTCACATTTACCCATCATCGTCGATATCAGCCACGGCACCGGCGGTCCCGGCAACACCGCCTATTACCGGGACCTGGCCCGTGCGGCCGTGGCAGTGGGCGCCGACGGCATGATGGTGGAAGTCCATCCCGATCCGGCCCGTTCGATGAGCGATGCCGACCAGACCATCAGCCTGAAGGAATTTGCCGGTCTGGTTGACGCTATCCGGCCGGTAGCTGCGGCAGTGGGGAAGCAAGTATAAGTATGGTTTCGATTATCGTTCGCACCCACAACGAAGAAAAATGGATCACGGCCTGTCTGAAGGGTATCTTCAGCCAGGACCACACCGACATCGAAGTAATTGTGGTCGACAACAAAAGCACTGATAAAACCGTGGAAAAGGCGCGCACCTTTGATGTCAAGGTCGTCAGGATTGAAGAATATCTTCCCGGTGCGGCCATCAACCTGGGGATCCGGCACAGCCGCGGTGATTTGATCGCCATTATTTCGGCCCATTGCATCCCCAAAAACCGCACCTGGCTTTCCCAATTGGTGCAGAACCTGAAAGACCCGCAAGTGGCCGGCGTTTACGGCCGTCAGGAACCGCTGAGTTTCACGTCGGACCAGGACAAGCGCGACCTGCTCAATCTCTTCGGTCTGGACCGGCGGGTGCAGATCAAAGATTCGTTTTTTCACAACGCCAACAGCCTGATTCGCCGCGCGGTCTGGGAGCAATACCCTTTTGACGAGACCACCACCAACATCGAAGACCGCATCTGGGCCCAGGCGGTGCTCGATGCCAGGTACAAGCTTGTTTACGAACCCGACGCCAGCGTGTACCACTGGCACGGGGTACACCAGAACGGCAACCAGGAACGCTGCAAAAATGTGGTGCGTATCCTGGAAACCCTGCAAGTCGGCCAGAACGGCCATTCCGAATTTCTCGAATCCGACAACCTGACCACCCTGGCGATCATTCCGTCGCGTGGCGAACCCCAGTACCTGGGCGGACGGCCGCTGATCGCGTACACCATCGACCGGGCGCAGGAATCCGAGTTTATCCAGCGCATCGTAGTCTCCACCGACAATGCGCGCACCGCCGAAATCGCGCGGGACTTAGGAGCCGAGGTGCCCTTCATGCGGCCCGAGGCGCTGTCACACAACTACGTGGATGTCACGGCGGTCTACCAATACACGCTGGCGCAATTGGAAGACCGCAACGACTACACCGACCTGATGGTTCTGCTGCAGGAGACATATCCCTTCCGCCCCCATGGGTTTATCGACCGCCTGGTGCGCCAACTGCTGCAAAACGGTCTCGACAGTGTGCTGGCGGTTCAGGCCGAGTACAAATCCTGTTGGGAACGTGACAACGGGCATTTGAAACGCGTCGGCAAGGGGTTCATGCCCCGGCAGTTCAAGGACCCTTTGTATATCGGGTTAAGCGGTCTGGCCACCGTCTCCCACCCGGCCTTTTTGCGCCAGGGCGACCGCTTCGGCAAAAAAATCGGCGTCCTGGAAACCACCGACCCGGCCAGCAGCCTCGAAGTGCGCAACACGCGGGCATTGAAACTGGCCAACAAATTCATCAACAAATGGTGGTCCGAAAATCAGGCGCCGGCGCTGCCGATTGCGTCCTGATCCTGCCGCACGCGAGCCCTTAATCCCAGACCGTAAAGTAAAAAGCATTTTTTTCACGCAGAGGCGCAGAGCGCGTAGATAAGATTGGTGGGCATGGCCCACCCTACCTGCGATTCTCCGTAGAGTGGGCCGTGCCCACCGGATTGAGCTGCGCCAGATTCGCCCGGGCATCGGCATTGTTCGGGTCTTCGGCCAACGCCAGGCGCAAATACTTCTCGGCGGTGCGGTAATCGGCGATGTAAAAGTAAACCACGCCCAGATTGTTGTAGACATCGGCCTTGTCGGCAATGTTCAATGCCAGCGCCTGCTTGAAAGCGGTTTGCGCATCGTCGAACCGTTCCAGGGCCACGTGGCATTGGCCCAGGGTATTGAAGGCGCCGGCCAGATTCGGGTTCAGGGCGATGGCTTGCCGCAATACCGCCAACGCCTTTTCGTTGTCGCCCAGATGATAACAGGCCAAGCCGGCCGACGACAGCAGGTCCGCTCTTTGCGGCCGGACATCGATCATCGTTTCCGGTGTGGTCCGGCGCTGGTGCAGGGCTCCCAGGTAGTAAAAGCCGCCGCTTGTTTGCGGCTGCAGGTTGAGCGCGCTGGTCAAAGCTTCCAGCGCCGAGGTGTAGTCTTTGTTGTGCAAAAGATACTGCCCCAACTGCGACAGCGCATATGCCGTGTAGCGGTCGGCCCGGTGCGGCCGGCGAAGAAATTGCGCCAGTATGTCGCAGGCGGCGTCCATGTCGCCGAGAGCCTCGAAGCAATGACCGAGACACAGGTAGGCTTCGGCAAAATCGGGGTTGATCGTGATGACCTTGCGATACAGCGCCACGGCATGGGAATACTTTGTCTGCTCCGTGAACTTCTGCGCCAGCAGGTAATTGGCCCGCGCAGTATCGCCGGTCAACTTCACGGCCTCGATTTCATCTTCCGGGGTGTAGGCGTTTTCGGGCAGCCAGCGGGCATAGCGGTCGCACAACACGCGAAAATTGGGCATCGACTCCACCGGGTCGCCCAGATCGACGTAAATGTTCTGCCGCTTGTCGGTCAACCACGTCCGGTCGGAGTAAAGCCCCCGCGCCCGGCATTGCGCGTACACCCCGGTGCCGGGACTGAGCGCCAGGCGGCTGACCATGCAGGCATTAGGGCGGGTTTGCCGCAGCAGGTCGATGGTGTCGCCCAGGGTCTGGTCGGTTTCGCCCTGATTGCCGGCCATCAGGTAAAACCGCATGGTGATGGCGTACTTGCGCGTCAAGGCGGCGGTGCGGCGGATCCGGTCCAGGGTGATGTTTTTGCCGATATTGCTCAAGATCTTCGCCGAACCGGACTCGATCCCGTAGCTGATCATTTGACAGCCCGCCTTTTTGAGCCAATATAACTTTTCCTCATCGACATAATCGACCCGCGTGTCGCAGGTCCACAAAAAATCATGACGGCGTTCCGCAATTCCCTTGCAGACGGCGATCAACCGCCGGCGTTGCAGGGTGAAGGTGTCGTCCTTGAACATGATCAGCGGCACCCGGTGCCGGCTGATCAGCAGATCAATCTCTTCCAGGATATTCTCCGGGCTGCGGTAGCGCACCTTTTTGGGCCAGAGGACCGGCGAGGCGCAAAAGGTGCAGCGGCCGGGGCAGCCGCGTGAGGTGCTGACGATGTTGTACTTGAAGTACCTGGCCGGAATCGGCAGCGTGTCCAGATGGTCCACCCGCGCGGCCGGACCGTGCAACACAATTGCTTCGCCCCGGCGGTGGGCAATGCCGTTCAAACCGTCGAGATCCGCCTGGTCCGCCAGTCGTTGGACAAGTTGCGGCAGGGCGATTTCGCTTTCCCCCACGGCCACGAAGTCAACCGCCGGATAGTGGCGCAGGACCTGTTCGTAAAGCATCGTCGGGTGGGGGCCGCCGAGAATAATTTTAACCTGCGGCAGGGCTTTTTTGATTGCGGCACAAACAGCCATTACTTCATGACGGTTGCGGGTGTGGCACGATATCCCCACAAGGTCCGGACCGGCCGCCGCAACGCTGCGCACTACCTGTGAAAAGGGCGTGAGCGCGAAATTGGCCAGCGTCGCCTCGTGCTGCTGTTCGCGCAGCAGGGTCGCCAGGTAGTATAAACCGATGGGGATCCGGCTGTTGTCGGTATCGTCATGCCGGGCAAGGACCTGTTTGTCTTCGGAACAAATTATGGGGGCCGTCATCAGCAGGATTTTCATGGTCGACCTGTGTAATGCTGGGTAGTGCTGCAAGTTTTTCGAAAAACGCCGCGCGCCGCTATGCCTGTTTTGAAATGCGGGTTTTGCGGCACGTTGCTTAAAAAAAAGCAATCCATGTGCCAAAGTCACGCAGCCGCCGGCCCACCGCCGGACCAAAGTACGCAAAATTGCATGCCGGCGCTTGACAATGATATCGAGGCATATCAGCGACATTTCCTGGGTTCCCGCCTGCGCGAGAATGACGCCTAAACACGACCAAGCAACCCCTACCCCGTCATTCCCGCGCAGGCGGGAATCCAGGAAATGCCCCAAAATGCG
>JANQIE010000157.1 GCA_028282295.1 Desulfobacterales bacterium
GGCCTTTGCGATCTGCTCGGTAATGTCCTGGAATGGACCATGGACCGCTGTGAGCCGGCCTATGCTTGCAATCACAATAAGCAATATATGATTGTTAAAGGGTCCAGTTGGTTAACCGGCGAGCCGGCCAACCTGGCCGCCCGTACGCGTATCGAGGTCGAGCATACATCCAATGTTCTCGGTTTTCGCTGTGTTGTCGGATAATTCGACGAATACGGGGCGCTTGACTTTCATTTTTGAATTGACATATTGTTGGTAGTCATTTCGCAGGATAATCCTATTTTGAACCATTATTTGCGCGGCATAGGAGGTTATTATGGCCCATACATGTAAAACTTGCGGCGCAGTCGCCAATGATCCGGGGCATCTGTGCCAGCCCTGTTCAGATAAATCCAAATGCAGCTTCTGTGGCGCAACCCAAACCGACCCCAAACACATGTGTAAAGATAAGCTTGCGGCAATGCAATTTGTCTGCGATGGTTGCGGCCGGGTAGCCATGGAGGCCGAACATCTTTGCAAGGCGACGCCGATTCGATGATTTTTTTAAAACAAAGCGGCCGCAGACTTCTGCTGCCGCTTTGTTGCGCCTGTGAATCGAGGTGAAAGATATGGGCCTGGTCGAGGCAACCGTATGATAACCGGCAAAATAAATTTGACTTGAAATCGAATAATGATGTTAACTGGAAATGATGACATGCAAACCGTCTCAAAGAGCGCCAAGACCGGCCGCAACGCGCCGTGCCCGTGCGGCAGCGGACGCAAATTCAAGAAGTGTTGCTTGCGCAAAAACAAAATCAATATCAACAAATCGGCGACCCTGCCCAACCGGATCAACAACGTACCGATAAAAACCAGTGAGGAGATCTCAGGGATACGTCGCGCCGGCGAGTTGGTCATCCGGACCCTCGACCTGGTTGAATCGCATCTGCGGCCCGGTATGGTCACAAATGAAATCAATACGCTGGTGCACGACTACACCATTAAAAACAACGCTGTCCCGGCCCCCCTGAATTACCGTGGTTTTCCCAAGAGTGTGTGTGTTTCAATCAATGAGGTTATTTGCCATGGAATCCCCGGCAATCGGCGCTTGCAGGACGGCGATATTGTCAACGTGGATGTGACGCCCATCTTGAGCGGTTATTACGCAGATGCAAGTAAAACTTATTTTATCGGCACCCCCTCGGATGAGGCGCGTAAAATTGTGGACGTGTCCAAAGAGTGTCTGAAGCGTGCCCTGACCATGGTTAAACCGGGGAACACAACCGGTGATATTGGCTGGATCATCCAGGATTATGCCGAAGCCCAGGGGTGCTCGGTGGTGCGTGAATTTGTGGGCCACGGCGTCGGCGTCGATTTCCACGAAGCACCGCAGATACCGCATTTTGGTAAACGCGGGGAGGGCGTGGAACTTGTTCCGGGCATGGTGTTCACGGTTGAACCGATGATCAACCTGGGCAATCGGCAGTTGAAGATCCTGGCCGACAACTGGACGGCGGTGACCAAAGACGGGTCATTATCGGCACAGTTCGAACAGACCATTCTGGTCACCGAAACCGGCTATGAAAGTCTGACGCCCTACGAACTATAAATGTGGTAAAACAACCCGAAACAACCATATAAAACCCAACACACTGAAACCGAATCCATTCAATGGCATCTGTTTTTATTGTCGATGACAACCCAATGGTCTGCGATTTGATTTCAAAATTCGTGGGCCGCATGGGACACCAAACGCGGATGGCCCGCACCTTGACCGAGGCGCTGGCGCAAGCCCGGACAAATGCGTTCGACGTCATTTTTCTGGATGTCAACATGCCCGACGGCAACGGCCTGCAAATGCTGCCGCAATTTCGCGCAACCCCGGCCCATCCTGAAATCATCATCATTACCGGCGACGGCGATCCTGACGGCGCCGAACTGGCCATCAACAGCGGTGCCTGGGACTACATTGAAAAAACGGCTTCCACTAAACATTTCAGACTATCGTTAACCCGTGCGCTGCAATACCGCGAACAAAAGCAGGCTAAAAAACCACTGACCGCGTTGAAGCGGGAAAACATTCGCGGCAACAGCCCGCAGATCAATGCCTGTCTGGACATCGTGGCGCAAGCCGCCGCCAGTGACGCTAACGTGCTGATCTGTGGTGAAACCGGCACGGGCAAGGAACTGTTCGCGCGGGCTGTGCACACCAACAGCGCCCGCGCCAGAAAAAATTTCGTGGTGGTCGATTGTGCGGCCCTGCCGGACAATCTGTTGGAAAACATGTTGTTCGGGCACGAAAAAGGGGCGTATACCGGCGCCGATCAAACCGCCGAGGGCCTGATTCAACAGGCCAACGGCGGCACATTGTTCCTGGATGAAATCGGCGAGCTGTCCCTGACCCTGCAAAAGGTTTTTTTACGGGTTTTGCAGGAAAGACGTTTTCGGCCCATCGGCGGTAAACGGGAGCAGCAAAGCCACTTTCGCCTGGTGGCCGCCACCAATCGCGATCTGGAGCAAATGGTCGCAAACGCCGAGTTTCGCAAGGACCTGCTTTTTCGAATCAACAGCATCGAGATTCATTTACCGCCGCTGCGCCAGCGTTTGGAGGATATTCGCGAAATTGCGCCATACTATATTAACAACGCCTGTCGCCTCACCGGCGAGGCGTCCAAGGGATTTGCGCCTGATTTTTACCAGGTACTTGTAAATTATCCCTGGCCGGGCAACGTTCGTGAGCTGATCAATGCCCTGGACAGTGCCTTGGCCGATTCAACCCATGAGCCGGTTTTGTTTCCCAGGCATTTACCGACGAACATCCGCGCCCAAGCCGCCCGAAGCCAAGTCGGCCGCAAACCACTGGTTGAGAACGCAACCCGGCCCGATGTCGTGGCCGTGGGGCAGATGCAAAACATGCAATCCTATTTAAAGCAGATGCAGAGCCGCTACCTGACCGAACTGACGGCGATGGTCAACGGCAATGTTAAAAAAGCGTGCCAGGTGTCCGGTCTTTCGCGCTCGCACCTTTATCACTTGTTAAAGAAACATAATCTCACCTTGTCCGCTGACTAGGATTGATGGGCGTTGCGTCCATCCCCGGTTGTCGCGGCGATTCGTCCACGGTCTCTTCCGGTTAAAGCAAAACGGCGCACCGGCCGAATATTAATAAGAAAACCGTTACGAATACGCGGACCAAACCGCAAATCAAAAAACAATTTCAAATTGAATGGAACAAAGCAAACGACCCTTAAAATCAAGGAGAGGATCGAAATGGTGGATGAAATTGAAAAAATGGACCAGGCGCTTAATGTAATCGCCGACAAGGAAGGCAAATACCTGACATTTTCACTGGCCGATGAAGAATATGGTATCGGCATACTCAAAATCAAAGAGATTATCGGCATGATGACTATAACGCCGGTTCCTCAAACGCCTGATTTCGTTAAAGGCGTGGTGAATCTGCGCGGTAAGGTCATTCCGGTAATCGATTTGCGGCTTCGATTTGAAATGGAAGCGGTTGATTATGACGATCGTACCTGTATCATCGTGGTGGAGATCAAGGGGCATTCCAGCGACCTGTTGATGGGATGTGTGGTCGACTCCGTGTCGGAAGTACTCAGCATTCAGGGTGAAAACATTGAAGCAACACCCAGTTTCGGCACGGCATTAAATACGGACTACATCCTGGGAATGGCCAAAATCGACGGGTCCGTTAAAATTCTACTCGACATCGATCGTGTGTTGACCGAAGAGGAGAAAGCGATATTGGAACAAGCCGATTAGCTGAAAACCAGTTGTAAAACGATTAAAGGTGCTAAATGGCAATTACTTGCAATCGAACTGCGGAAAATGTTGCTGAGCGCAAGTCAAAGGATTTCATGGAGATTGTCAAAGTAATCGGCCCCCTTATCGAAAAAACAGCCCATGAAATATTTGCGGCGTTCGGTACCGAATTATTAAAGAAACCGAATACCTATTTTATCTCAGCCGTATGGTCCCGTAAAAACGACCACCCGCTGAGCACCTGCCAGAAAAAAATGCGTGCTATGGTCAATCCGGTCGTGGATGATATCGTGGAAATGATGGAATTGGATTATCTGGACGGGGCGCAAGCTTTTGCGCTGCAATATCTGATTCGGGGATTGTTCATTTCGAAAATGACTTACATGATCGAGGCCATGAAGAATCGCGGTGGCAAACCCAAAACATCCGCGAATGTCAATCGGCCGGAAGACGCGTTGTATTGGATGGACATTATCGGAAACGCCTGAACCGGTCCTGTGTCCCCTGCGCGTTTGGCATCAAAGAACCGGGAAGTTTCGCGCAGAGGCGCTGAGCCCGCAGAGGTTTTTATCTTCCCCCTTCTGCGAACCCTGCGCCTCTGCGCGAAACAAAAAAAGTCATCGTTACTATCTATTTATTGCCAGCCTTTTTCAGCCTGCTCCAGAACGTAGGCGGCCACGTCCTTGATCTGCGTCTTATCCAAAATCTCCTTAAAAGCCGGCATGGGTGCTTTACCCTCGGCTACCTGCGTTTCTATCGCTGCCTGGGAAAACATGTCGTATTTTACCAGATCATCCTTTTTCAAGGATTTGGACTGATCCAAAAGATTGCCGCCCGCCGGATGGCAAGGCGCACAGTTTGATTGAAACACTTTTTGACCGTTGGTGGCATCGACACCGCGTGCCGGTTGTTCCCATAAGCCTATCAGTCCGATAATTAAAACAATTACAACCACATAGCCTCGCATAGCAAAAATCCTCCTTCATTTTCGATTCGTGTAATTGAGATTTATCACCAGGATCTATCACAGATGCATACAGATTGGCTATCGGTAATTGACTGGAAAACAGTTTCCTTGCGGCGAGCGATTGTAAAACATTGTTAATTCATACAAATTTTTGTTGTTTTTAGGCTTTTTGGATGATACAAATTATTGAAATTGCGATTAATAAATCACTTCGAAGTAAAAATATAATAAATGAATGAATAATTTTTAATGGACACTATCGAACAGTCATAGCGAAATGATGCGAACAGTTGCTCGAAATTCTCTTCGCATAGTCCCTGCCCACACTCACTCATCCGCATCGACCGTTTATTCGAAAAGACCACACCCAAGCAAGGAGCACCTTCGATGAAACAAATCATCGGCACCAGCAACCGCGTCCTTAACGTCGATTTGAACAACCAAACCTTTAGCGAATTTATGCTAACGGATGCCGAGCGCTTGAAATATCTGGGCGGTAAAGGGATGGGCCTCAAAATTTTGTCTGAGCGTCTGCCCGAAAGAATCGACCCGCTGGACCAGCACAATATTCTGGTGTTCATGATGGGCCCGTTGATGGGAACCGGCGCACCGTGCACCGGCCGTTTTGCCGCGCTCACAAAGTCACCGCTGACCGGCATCGTGGTGACTTCTTCGTGCGGGGGCCCCTTTGGACTGGCGCTGAAAACCGCCGGCTACGACGGTCTGGTGATCAGTGGCAAGGCGCAGGCGCCGGTGTATCTGCAAATCAGCGCCACCGGCGTCCGCTTCAAGCCGGCCAAAGGTTTGTGGGGACTCGATACGCAGGCCGCCCAGACCGAATTGAATCTGTCTAAAAGCGATGGCGCCCTGGTCATCGGTCCGGCCGGTGAAACACTGGTGCGGTATGCCAACATCGCCACCGGCCATAGATTCCTGGGCCGTGGCGGTATGGGGGCCGTCATGGGCAGTAAAAACCTGAAGGCCGTTGTCGCGCGAGGGCGGGCCTACAGGATCATTGCCAAGATGCCCGCCAAATTCAAAAAAATAGCGCGAAAGGCCAACCGCTATATCAACGCCAACACCTACACCGCCGGATGGTATCGCAACTTCGGCACGGCTGCAAATGTGAACCCGTGCAACGAACAGGGCATTTTACCGGTAAACAATTTTTCCAGCGGCAGTCATCCGAATGCCGGCGATGTGTCCGGTGAAACCATGCAGGCGCGCTACGACACACAGTTCAGCACCTGCAAGCGTTGTAGTATTCGTTGCGGCCACAAACGCGCCGCCGCTGCCGGCGGACAGCAAATACCGGAATACGAAACCGTCGGGTTATTGGGAACCAACCTGGGTATTTTCGATACCGAGCAGATTACGCGCTTTAACGACCGCTGCGGATTATTGGGGCTGGATACCATCTCCACCGGCGCCACGCTGGCCTGGGTGATGGAAGCCGGCCAAAAGGGCTTGATTAATACCCCCCTGCAATTCGGCCGGCCGGAGCACGTCCTCGATACCATCGACAGGATCGCCGCGCGCAAGGGGCAGGGCGACGAATTGGCCAACGGCACCCGTTGGCTGAGCGAGAAATACGGCGGCAAGCAATTTGCCATGCATGTCAAAGGCTTAGAGATGGCCGCATACGACCCCCGCGGAAGCTGGGGGCAAGGTTTGTCGTATGCCGTGGCCAACCGGGGCGGCTGCCATCTGTCGGCCTATCTGATCGCCCTGGAAGTCTACGGAAGACTGCTCGATCCCTATAAAGTCCTGGCCAAACCCCAATTCGTGAAATACTTCGAAAACCTGACCTGCTGCATCAACGCCATGCACACCTGCCAATTCACCATGTTCGCCTACACCCTTGAAGCGCCTCTCACCAAATACACGCCGGATCCAATGCTGGCCTTTTTGATGCAGTACATGCCCAGACTGGCGCTCGCGTTGGTCGACTTCAGCATTTACGCCGATTTGTGGACCGCCGTGACCGGGCTGAAAATCTCGCGCTCAGCGTTTTTAAAAGCCGGTGAACGGATTCATGTCCTCGAACGATATCTGAACACGCGCGAAGGCATATCCCGCAAGGACGACACCCTGCCGCCCAGGCTGCTGAACGAGGGCAGGGCAGGGGATCTAAAGAACCGTACCGTCCCACTGGACCGCATGCTGGACAAATACTACCGGACACGCGGCTACGACCGCAACGGAATCCCGACACCGCAAACACTGCGAAAGCTCGAAATACTACCGTAATGTCTACTTCTTAATTCCCAAATTTTTAATCGAACCTGAAAGGAGGGGGCGCTTTGAAAAATTTAAAAAACCAAAACATCCTGATCACCGGCGCCGGCAGGGGCATCGGCCGTTTAATGGCGCTGAATTTCGCGTCCCATGGCAGTCACCTGGTTCTGTTGGATATCGACGGCGAGGCTATTGAGAAAGTCGCTGCCCAGGTGCGGCAAAGCAATGTTGCAACATGGTGTTACCGGTGCGATGTCAGCGACCGGGAGATGATTTATGCCGTCGCCGACAAGATCAAAGCCGAAGTCGGCAAGATCGACATTCTGGTCAACAACGCGGGCATTGTCACCGGCAAGGCGTTTCTGGACTGCACGGATACCGAGGTGCAACGGACCATGGACATCAACATAATGGCCCATTTCTGGATGTTGCGCGCATTTTTGCCGCCGATGATCGACACCGACCATGGGCACATCGTCAGTATTGCGTCGGCCGCGGGCTGGGTCGGCACCAATTCCCTGGCCGATTACTGTGCCAGCAAATTTGCCACGGTGGGCCTGGATGAATCGATTCGCATGGAGTTGCGCAAGAAAAACATCCAGGGCGTGAAAACAACCCTGGTCTGCCCCTTTTATATCGACACCGGCATGTTCGCCGGCGTTAAGACCAGATTCCCGCGCCTGCTGCCCATATTGAACGAGGACAAGGTTGCCCGTAAAATTGTTCAGGCCGTTAAAAAAGACCGGGCGGTGCTCAAAATGCCCTGGATCGTTTACACCGTCCCCATGCTGCGGCTCCTGCCGGTCAAGATGTTTGACTGGGTCGCCGATTTTCTCGGCGTTTCCAGCACCATGGACGAATTTGTGGGACGTAAAAACTAAGGGCTTGCGCAAAATAATTTCGCATTTTAGGCACCCGGCTTCAGGGCAGATTGGTTCGATCTGAGGTGCCAAAACCGCAGCCATAGCAAGCTATGGCGAGGATTTTGGGACTGAAGACCGGAGCAAGATGACCTGAAGCCGGGATGCATAAAATGTGAAATTATTTTTGCGCGAGCCCTAAGGGCTCACGAAACAAAAATTATATTTCGGCCTTGTGTTGGCCGGCCATTTCACCTATTTAGTGCCCTGAAAAAACTTTCGTGCAACAACTCACAGCCTGCGGACGGAAATTGGAACCGATGGCCGGTCTTCATGTTTTTACTACCAATCGACTGGAACTGCTTGGCGAAGCGCTAGCCCATTTGCTGCGCCAGCCCCTGCACGATTGTTTTACTTCTGAAAGCATCATCGTCCAAAGCCGCGGCATGGAACGCTGGCTGTCCATGACCCTGGCAACCCATAACGGCATTGTCGGCAACTGTGTCTACCACTTCCCCAACGCCTTTCTGGACCAGCTTTTTCAGAGCCTGCTCACCGCCAGGGCGCCGGATGATTCCTTTCATCCGCAGAACCTCACCTTCAGGATCATGCGCTTATTGCCGAGCCTGATGCATGATCCGGATTTTAGCGAGCTGAACGCCTATCTGCGCGACGATCCTCATCTGTTGAAGCTGTACCAACTGGCCGGCAATCTGGCTGATCTGTTTGACCAGTATCTTGTTTTCCGGCCGGATATGATTCGGAACTGGGAAGCGGGTCGTCACGCCGACGACCGTATTCACCGCTGGCAGGCCAAGCTCTGGCAGGCCGTTGTTCAGGGCACCCATCGCCGGCACCGGGCCCATCTGCACCAGGTCCTGATCGACACCCTCAACCGGGGAGCATTTGAAATTGACGACCTGCCTGCACGCGTCAGTGTGTTCGGCATTTCCTACATGCCGCCGTTTTACGTTGAAATCCTGGCTGCGCTGGCCCGGCATACGCGCGTCAACCTGTTTCTGATGAACCCCTGCCGCGAGTTTTGGGCGGATATCGTTTCAAAACGCGAGGGCGGTCGAATCGCCAGGCGCTTTGAACAGCAAACCGGCCAGGCGATTGAATCAACCGCCGATCAACTTCATCTGGAGCAGGGCAATCGACTACTGGCGTCCATGGGAAAACTCGGGCGCGATTTTTTCGCCGTGATTAACGAGTTGGCGTCGCTGCCCTTTGGATTCCAAGCCGATGAACAGTTTGAACCACCGGACGCCGCGACGATGCTGGCCCAGGTGCAGACAGACATATTGAGCCTTACCGAACCGGATAACGCTCAGGTCCCGTCGCGGGTGTTCACCCCGGACGACCGATCCATTCAGGTGCACAACTGTCACAGTCCGTTGCGTGAAATCGAGGTGCTTTACGATCGCTTGCTGGATATGTTTGCGTCCGACCCGACACTCAAGCCGTGCGATGTGCTCATCATGGCGCCCGATATTGAGGTCTACGTACCTTACATACAAGCGGTTTTTGATACCCCGGATGCGGCCGCGCCGCGGTTGCCTTATTCCGTTGCCGACCAGAGCCTGCACGCCGGAGGGAATATCAGCCAAAGTTTTTTATTACTGCTGGATCTTAAAAACAGCCGCATGGAAGCCCCGCAGATTCTGGCGTTGATGGCCGCCCCGGGAATCAAGGAACGCTACGCGTTCATGGCAAACGACTTGCAACTCATCGAAAAATGGGTGGCGGCGCTTAATATTCGCTGGGGCGTGGACAAGCAGATGCGGTCCGCACTCGACTTGCCGGCCACCGGGGAAAATACCTGGGAAGCCGGCCTGCAAAGGCTGCTGCTGGGCTACGCCATGACAGGGCTGGACCGGAAAATGTTTGCCGGTATTTTGCCATACGACCCGATTGAAGGAAATCAAACCCACACCCTGGGCCGATTGATCGACTTTCTCACCAACCTGTTCGCCTTGCAACGCGAACTCGGCAAAAAACAAACCTGCCGGCAATGGCAAAAAATGCTTAGTCGAACGTTGACCACCTTCATCGAAACCGGTGAGACAAACCAGCGCGAAGTTCTGGCCCTGAAGGAGTTGTTCGAGAATCTGGCAACCCGGACCGAACAAGCCGGATTCACCGGGGCCATTGGCATCGACATCGTGCGGGCCTATTTGGACAAGCATTTGACGGGGCAAACTTATGGTGCCGGTTTTCTAACCGCCGGAATAACCTTCTGCGCCTTGCTGCCCATGCGCAGCATTCCGTTTACGGTCATCGGCTTGATCGGAATGAACAACGATGTGTTTCCCCGCGAACCGCGCACATTGGGTTTCGACTTGATCGGTCAGGCGCCGCGCCCCGGAGACCGCTCCCGGCGTGACGATGACCGCTATCTCTTTTTGGAAGCGTTGATATCGGCACGCCGGATTTTCTACATGAGTTTTGTCGGACAGAGTATCGAGGACAACAGTCTTATTCCGCCATCCGTATTGGTTGACGAACTTATTGACTATCTGCAGGACGGCTATGGTGTTGAAACCGGGGCGATCATGACCCTGCACCGCCTGCAGGCGTTTTCAGGGTATTATTTCCAACCAGATTCGAACCTGTTTTCCTATTCGCAAGTCAACCTGCAAGCGGCTCAAGGGCTCGGCCAATCACGGCCGGCCGAACCGCTCCTGACGCAACCGCTATCGGCGCCGGTCACGGATGCGGATACAGTCGACTTTCGTGAGTTGCAAGCATTTTTACGCCATCCAATCCGGTTTTTTTTAAATCGCCGGTTGGGCGTGAACCCGGTGCGGCCCTCATCCGTCATGGACCATCGCGAACCGTTCGAACTCGATTCCCTGGCGCAATACCATCTTAACCAGAACCTGCTGGCCCATAAAATGGACGGTGAGGACCTTGACGCCTTGAGCAGGGTGCAGCGCACCAAGGGCGCCCTGCCGCACGGTAGTTTCGGCAAGGTAATTTACGACCAACTCAGCGCGGATGTAACCGCGTTCGCCGACGCACTAGCCCGTTTCGGTGCGGTGCGTCGCTCCGGTGACCTGCAAGTCGATTTAAAACCGGGTGATTTCAGATTGGCAGGCCGGCTCAAGGGCATCGGTGTGCCCGGTGACATACAGATCCGTTACCGGTATGCGCGCACGCGCGCCCAAGACCTGCTGGACGCCTGGATTGCGCATCTGGTTTACACCGGCATGGCCGGCCCTAGACAGACCATATTAATCTGCCGGGATATGGCCTGGCGGTATAACGTAGTAAAAAAGCCCAACAAATTACTGGCGGCGTTGCTGGATGTCTACATTGACGGTTTGACCCTGCCGTGCCAATTCTTTCCGGCAAGCGCTTTCGCATTCGCCCAGACGCTCCACCTGCACAACAAGTCGGTTGATACGGCGATGAAGGCCGCCCGTAAAGTGTGGCTGGGAACCGGTTGGGGGAAGGTGCCGGCCGAATCCGAAGACGAATGCTATCAAATTTGTTTCCCCGAACCGCCGCCCCTGGACGACACGTTTATCTTTCTGGCTGACCAAATATTCGAACCGCTCTTGCTTCATACTGAAAAAATAAATCTGGATTACGATTAACGTTGGCGCCTAAACGTGATGACCATAGTTAAAAAAAATATACTCCAATTGCATTAAATCATACCACGGATACTACCCCTGCCGCATAAAAATATTCCCAACATAAAAATTAAAGATAAATATAACTAATTCTTCACTATAATCTAAATACAATAGTAGATAATCCAGTGCGTTGCAAATCCGAAGCATTGCGGTATGGTTTGATTCAGGGTTCGCGGGCCCAAAATGTTTTTCTTCCCACTTCGCTGCAATTTACTCTTGATAATTTTATATACTTCCTGTATACTTTAATTATCGATCGTCAGATACTCCAAGACTTGGCCAATCAGCGCACCGTCGATCTTTGAAGGATGTCGTCTGGCCACCGACAATACTATAATCCCATACGATACAATAACAGCGCCACATCTTTGAGGACTCCCAATCCTCGGCAGCTACCGGCGTAAGGGCTCACGAAAAATTAATTTCACATTTTATGCATTCCGGCTTCAGGTCATCCCGACCCGATCTTCGGCTTCCAATTCCTCGCCATAGCTTGATGGCAGCGGTTTTGGTCCTTCAGATCGAACCAACCTGGCCTGAATCCGGGCCAAATTAACTTCTCGCAAGCCCTAAGTCACAATAAAAAAAACTCATTTTGTTCACAGGATGAAATCTTCGGGGGCGAAGATGAACTTCTGTTATATTGAGCCTGCTTGGCTGCTATAGTTTTATTCACTTTTTTTAAAGGAGAGAAGATGGGCAAAACCAGACGCGCTATTGCCTTATCCGGCGGGGGGCCACCTGTGGGTACGCAAATCGGTGCCCTTAAGGCGCTGGATGAGTGTGGGATCGAATTCGATGTATTCTCAACCGATTGCATCGGTAGTTGGACCGCATGTATTTTCAACAGCCATTCGCCCGAGGTGCGAATCGAGAAATTGGAGGAATTTTATAAGCTCTGTTTTGTTCCGGACGATATCTTTGACGGTTACTCCGTGCCGGTGGATATCTTTGTGACCGATTACTTCGAAGAACTGCGTGTGTTGTTTGCAAAAATGAACGATATCGGGATCTACAGCAACCTTTTTCTTCCACACCGGATAAGTGAATATGTGCAGCACTATCTTAACCCGATGAATTTACCGAAAAGTACCGTCGAATGGAGTTTGATGTGGACCAAAGGAATGAGTCTCAATCCATTTTTCCGTCTAATGTTCAAACTTATGTACCGGACCGCCAAAACCGGTCGTTCATGGCTGTTGGGTCCGGGAGACCACGGTGCCGATATGGTTGATAAATATATAGATTTTGAAAAGCTCATGCGGATTCGGGAAAGAATTTATGTGAATGCCTACAACCTGTCACGCAACCGGATCGATTTGTTTACCAATCGGCGCAATCCCAAAAACTACAAAACCATCACCCTCGATGCACTCAAAGCCAATTCAAGTATTTTGGGATACTTGCAGAATCGGGAAATTGATGGTGATCAGTATTGTGAAGGGTCGGTCGTTGATACTGTCAATTTCAGGCACTTAAAAGAACACATTCACGATTTGGAAGAAGTCTGGGTCATCAACATTCTTGACTACAAAATGGTAAAACCGCCGCGTAACCAGCTTGAAGCCGACCTGGTCGCGGTTGAATTGCCGTTTACCACGATTGCCCACGATGATGTCAAGCTGTTCGAATGCTACATCAAGCGCAACGGGTACGCGAACAAGATAAAAGTCATTCGAATCGACATGTCATACAAGGAGTTGGATTTTTTCTGGAAATGGAGTACTTTGGAAAAGGGGATCGAGATTGGCTACGAAGGCGCTTTGAAAACCATAAGTAACTATTTTTTGAATACGCCTAGCCGCAGAAAAAGTCATTATAAAGAGGCTGCCGCGGTATAACTTTTAACGTTGCAACGTGGTGTAATCAAGAACCACAACATGCTATTTTGTGTCCATCCGTAAATAGCATCTTTTGGCCCCCGGCGGCGTTCTCGCATTTTTGAAATAATGGCGGAGCCATTCACGTTCTTGCGGCAGTAGCCCGCTATGCCTGCGGTTTTAAAAATGCGCGGGCCTTGCCGGGGGCCGGAACCTACCATTTCCGGATGGACACGAATTCAGACTGATTCGTGTTTACAATCGTGAATTTTATTCTTGATTCAGCACAATATTCAGTGTATAAGGCCGGTAAGCATAGTCATTTTCGAATTTCCATAATCGCTCGGCGTACCGCCTCCGTTATTTTCAGACGCCGGCATCTACAAATCTTCTACACGGAACAGTATTGACGCCGTTTCGTGGAGCCCGACCCCCCGGGAACTCCTGGCGTACCACAACTGAAACAAATACCGATTGACACATATCCACATTCGACAATCTTCTGCATGCAGTGCAGGCGTCGAGTGCTTTATAGAATCACGGATTGAACAGTAGACTTGCAACCGGACTCTGATTGCTCAATTTAGACGCTGATTTTTTCGGACAATCGATTGGTTTTCAAATGCTCGCATTCATACATCATCTAACAGGACAAATTGTTTCGCTGTGCGATTTTACAAAGCATCCGGGCCGGTCTTCGCAAAACCGCGTAAAATCCAAAACAACACAACAGATTGATACACCAACAGGGCTATGTATCCGGCTTTCTACCCGCCCCGGCAAGTCCCGGCATAAATCATCAAAAAAGACAAAAGCTCTCATTATCGACAGGAGATTATCATCGCATCGCGCAGATGATCTAATGCTACGGCAGGTTTCTGTTTACTCACTACGAAAGGAGAACACATGGGAAAGTCGAAACGCGCAATTGCACTGTCAGGCGGGGGGCCGCCCGTGGGAACGCAGGTTGGGGCACTCAAAGCACTGGATGAATTCGGAATAGAGTTTGATGTATTTTCAACCGATTGCATCGGCAGTTGGACCGCATGTATATTCAACAGTCATCCGCCCCACAAGCGGATCGAGAAACTGGAGGAGTTTTACAAACTTTGCTTTGTTAAAGACGATATCTTCGAAGGTTTTTCCGTCCCCGTTGACATTTTTGTAACCGATTACTTTGAAGAGCTACGTCTGATGCTCGCGAAAGCGGCTGATTTGAGTATCTATCAGGATTTATTCCTGCCACATCGGATTTATGAATATATGCAACATTATCTCAATCCGGCGAACTTTCCGAAAAGCACCGTCGATTTGAGCCTGATGTGGACCAAGGGGCTCAGCCTCAATCCGTTTTGCCGGCTGTTGTTTAAGCTAATGTACCGGACCGAAAAGTCCGGTCGGTCCTGGTTGCTGGGCCCCGGCGACCACGGCGCCGACATCGTCGACAATTATATCGATTTTGACAGGCTCATGCGCATTCAGGAGAGAATTTATGTGAATGCCTACAATTTGACCCAAAAGCGAATCGACCTATTTACCAACCGGTTGAATCCCGAGACCTGTAAAACCATTACGCTTGACGCGCTGAAAGCCAATTCGAGTATTTTAGGATACTTGCAGAACCGTGAAATCGACGGTGATAAGTATTGCGAGGGCTCGGTCGTCGACACCGTCAACTTCAAGCATTTGAAGGAACACATTCACGACCTGGAAGAAGTGTGGGTTCTTAATATTCTTGATTATAAAACGGTCCGTCCCCCGCGCAATCAGCTTGAAGCCGATCTATTGGGCGTCGAATTGCCGTTTACCACAATTGCCCATGACGACGTAAAGCTGTTCGAATGTTATGTCAAACAAAACGGGTATGCGAACAAAATCAAAGTCGTTAGAATCGACATGTCATATAAAGACCTCGATTTTTTCTGGAAATGGAGCACGTTGGAAAAGGGCATCGAGATTGGCTACCAAGGCGCGGTAAAGACCATTAACGACTATTTTCTGAATACTCCGGGCCGGCGCACGCGTGGCGGCAGGATCACGACCAATCGACGCACAAATAAAAAGAAAGTCGCCGTTGCCGCCTGAAATCGGTGCGTTATATGCAACGGCATTATCGGGCTCACAGCCCCAACGCCCTGCATTGATACCACGCGGGGCGTTAGGGCTCGTTAAAAAATAATCTTGATTCAACGCCACATTCCGTATATAAGGCCCAAAAGCCTGTCCCTCGCATTTCCAAGGCCGTTTGGCATTAAGGGCTCGCGCCAAAGTGTAAAATTGTTTTTTCGCGAGTTCTAAACCTATGCCTGAAGATCTACCGGCCGACGTTCACATGTAATTGACGCACGCAACACTATCGACGCCGTTTTCATGGGCGCCCACGACCATGTTGGGTATCTGCCGGTGTACATCGCGCAATATAACGATGTTCAACCGGCAACAACACAAATACTACCGTGAAAGGAGCGAAAATGAAAAAAATCAAACGCGCTATCGCCTTATCAGGGGGCGGCCCGCCGGTCGGCACCCAGATAGGCGCCCTCAAGGCCCTGGACGAATTTGGAATCGAGTTTGATGTGTTCACCACCGATTGCATCGGAAGTTGGACCGCATGTATCTTCAACAGCCATCCGGCGGATGAACGGATCAAAAAACTGGAAGAGTTCTATAAAGTTGTTTTTGTCCCGGATGATATTTTCGACGGTTTCTCCGTACCCATTAATATTTTCGTGAACGACTATTTCGAGGAAGTGCGCATTGTGCAGAAAAAAATGGCCGATCTCGGTACCTACCAGGGATTGTTTCTGCCGCAACGCATCATCGAGTATATGCAAGAGTATCTCAATCCGGCAAATTTTCCGAAAAACACGGTGGACCTGAGTCTGATGTGGACCAAGGGAATGAGCCTCAATCCGGTTTGCCGTTACCTGTTCAAGCTGATGTACCAGTCCGACAAAAGCGGGTGCTCATGGTTGCTGGGGCCGGGCGAGCATGGTGCCGATCTCGTGAACAAATATATCGATTTTGAAAAACTGATGACACTCAAGCAGCGGATTTATGCGAATGCCTACAATCTGACCCGCAAGAAAATCGATCTGTTTACCAACCGGCCGGCCGCCAAATTTTACAAGCCGATTACACTGGATGTGCTCAAGGCCAATTCGAGTATTCTGGGGTATTTGCAAAACCGGTTGATTGATGGTGATAAGTTTTGTGAAGGATCGGTTGTCGATACCGTCAATTTCCGGCATTTACGGCAACACATCAAAGAACTGGAAGAAGTGTGGGTTATCAATATTCTCGATTATAAAACCGTCAAACCGCCCCGCAATCAACTTGAAGCCGACCTGATCGGTGTCGAGTTGCCGTTTGCGACCATTGCGCACGACGATATTAAACTTTTTGAATATCACCTGAAGCAAAACGGCTACGAAGACAAGTTGAAAGTCATTAAAATCGACATGTCATATAAGGAACTCGACTTTTTCTGGCGCTGGAGTACCTTGGAAAAAGGGATCCAGGTTGGCTACGAGGGCGCCAAGCAAACCATCACCAAGTACCTGTCCGGCATGACGCCCCCGAAAAACCGAAAACAGAAAACCGCTACGGCCGCTAAAAACTGATTTACAGCACATAGGAATGTTAAAAAGCCCCGCGTTATCCAACGCGGGGCTTTTTTTAGCCCGTGCCCATCCGGAAATAGCATCTTTTGGCCCCCGGCGGCGTTCTCGCATTTTTAAAATCCTCGACATAGCCCGCGATGCCTGCGGTTTTAAAATGCTCGGGCCTTGCCGGGGACCAAAATCTACTATTTCCGGATGGGCACTAGCCCGGAAGGGTTCAAAACCCCAACGTTAAACAGTCACTGTCAGAGACAATTAAAAGTCATGAAATTCATCCTCAGCGGCGGCCGCTTCCTGGTTGACGGCTAACATTTTTGGTTCTTTTGCAACCTTTTGCAGCGCTATCGGCTTAAGGGGAGCGGATGCCGGGCCGGCGCTTTTCCCGGTTTGCTTTGACTTTCCGTTGCCGTTACCATTGTGTTTGGCCATTTTACCGGCCAGGGCGCTCAAGTCATCGACGATATCCTTCATCTGCTCGGCCTGTGCATACAACTGACGTGACGCGGCCGCCGATTCTTCCGAGTTGGCCGCGTTTTTCTGCGTAATTACATCCATTTCCGCCACCGCCGATGAGAGCTGATCAATACCGTTGGTCTGTTCACGCGAGGCCACCGCGATTTCATCCACAACCTCGGCAGCGCGTGTCGAGTTTTCAACAACCGCTTTAAACGCCTCGGTTGCCTGACTTACCAACTTTGCCCCTTGCTGGACTTTACCGGTAGTACTCTCAATCAAGCCCGACGTGTTTTTGGCGGCATCAGCCGCCCGCAACGCCAGATTCCTGACTTCCTCGGCAACCACCGCGAATCCGGCACCGGCCTCTCCGGCACGGGCCGCCTCCACCGCAGCGTTCAAAGCCAGCAAGTTGGTTTGAAAGGCGATTTCATCAATTGTGTTGATAATTTTCGACGTTTCATCGCTGGCTTGGGCGATTTCTTCCATGGAGTGATTCAGATTCGACATGGATTTGTTGGCCGTGTCGACAACCTGGCGCGTGTTTTTCATCAGACTGTCCGCCTGTTGGGCGTTTTCGGAGTTTTGGCGGGTCATCGAAGCGATTTCCTCCAAAGAGGAAGACGTCTCTTCCAGCGACGCCGCCTGCGAGGATGCGCCGTTAGATAAGTCCGAACTGGAAGAAGAAATCTCACCGGACGCGTCCGTAACCTGGGTGACACTATCGGTCAGGCCGCTGATGGCCCGCCCCAGCGTCTGGGTCACCGACCGGATCAGACCGAACGCAATGGTGATAAACAGGATCAACCCCACAATGATTATCACCATTGTGGTTCTGACCGCCATATTACTGGCGCGCTGCACCTCCTGATCCGCCTCGGTGAGCAACATACGGGCCGCGTCGATAATTTTGATGCCGACTTCATCGATCAATTTAATTTGATCGCGCTCCTTTTGCGAGACGGCCTGCAGTTCCTGGGCAATCCCCTTAAAGTCGACAAACTGTTTTTCAATATCGGCGCCGCGTTGAGTCAGCGTCTCGTTGTTGATCGCCCGGGCCAGTTGCAAAATGCTGGCGATGATCGGCTCGGACGTTTTTGCCATTAAATCGTTAAAGGCCGTCAAATGCTTCTGGTGGCCGCTGGCGATGTATTGCTGTAAGTAAAGCTCCAGGCGCAGGGTGAAAATTTTGAAGTCCCGCGCAACATTCATCAGCTCCGCCTCAGGGCCTTCAAGATCTTCACCGTCAATATACAGCTCAGCCTGTTTGGCGACAAGATCGGCCAAAATGGCGTCTATTTTTAATTCGGCATTTTCAACCGGCGTTGCCATCGACGCTTTCAAAACATCCATATCGTCATGAATTTTTGAAAACACCTTCAATTCTTCCTTGTACTGTGCTTGATCGCGTTCGATGCCGGCAACAATTGCAGCCCAGCCGTCTTGCAAACTAAACGTCTTCACGTGCGCCAGATTGGCGGCCACGGCGTCGAATCTCTGATTGAGTTCGTTTTGCAGTTGCTCGGATAAGAACTGCAGGTACCGCTTTTCCGTTACACGGGCGCTTTCCATACTTTCGACAATTCGAAACCCGGCATCCTTCAACCGGTAAGTCGGCTGCATTTTGGCAAAATAAAAATACGCCGAGGTACCAACCAACGTTATCATCATACCGACAGCTAACGCGGCAAATAACAACAATTTTTTGGCTATGGTCATGTTGGACATCATTGCCTTTCCTTTCCCAAACACATATTCCGTGATCCGGCTTGGCTGAACCGATTTCCTGAAAAAATCCGGGCAACCGTACATTCTGGACGCTAACAGAATACAAGTCACATCAGAATTAAAATACCATTACCTATGACAGCCAATTTCGGCCCGGTCCCGCCGGCAGCAGTGCCGCCGGAGAGACCCGGAATCGTTTACATTACTTCATACCCTTGTTTTTTTAGTTGATCTTCCATATCGTAAACACCACAACAAATTACCATGTCAACGCCGTCGGCCGAGCGAATTTTTTTAAAATAGGACGATTTGGCGGACACTGTTTTCTCACCCGGCTTGGGCCACACATAACTGATCCAGCCATCGCCCTTCTCATTGGCGATTTTGTTGATCAAAACGATGAAACGTTTGCCTTTTTTATCTTTCAGGCCGCTCATGTTACGTCCGATCATTTTATATTTAATCGGATGCATCAACATGTTGCCCTTCAAATCGTGAATCCACATATAAGTACCGGCAAACACATAATCGCTGCCCTTGCCCATGAACTTGGTTAAAGCGGGCGTTCCCTCGGATTGAAGTAATTTGGCGGCCGACTGCACCTTGGCGACAATCATTTCCGGCGTCGGCATCGTCGATGCCGTCAACGCGCAGTACTCCTCGGTTTCCGCCGCAAGCTCTGCGGGTGTTTTGGCCCAGGCTGGCATTGACACGATTGAGAAAACGGCAATCAAAACACAGATTAAAACACTTGATTTCATTTTAGCCTCCGTCTTTAAATTATTATGTTTGTAAGAACATGCTGTATATAAAGCCCACGCGTCAAAACGCCCGGGGGGCTCTACATCAATATAAAAAAACGGTGAAAAATAAACTTGGGTGTCACTAAAATCGTAACGTTGCGTGGCTGGCAAGGCGTGGAGCTTATAGCGCCTATGCCGGTCAGAATACGATTTGAAAAAAGTCGTAATCGAACGACGGCAAAACGGGCGTTAAAAACACAATTGGCTCTACAGGCTGGTCCTCAGTAGGGTTTCCAACTCCGATGCACAAATCTGATACTGCCAATTTGTTCTATAATTCCATCGGAAAGCCCTTCAGATTCTTTAGCGAAAAAAGGCGGGTGCGAGGCATTTGGTGGTTTTTGTCAAAATGATGGGAGTCGCTTGTTAAAAGACAATTCGCATGGCAGGTTACAGGGCTCGCGCAAAAAAAATTCACACTTTAGGCGCCCGGATTCAGATCATCTTTTGCCGCCGTAGCCCCTGGCCACCCAATAAATCCCCCAGAGCAGAACGACCGGCAGTATTCCGCCATAAAAAAAAGCGATCCATTGCGCATCCCAAGGCTTGAAATAAGCGGCGGCGAGCAACGGCCAGACAACTGTCAGCAAAAGCGCCAGCCGCAACCGGCCGGAAACCGGTTTGGTCGGTCGCTTGCCGACAAAAGGGCGGGGCGCAACAATTGTTCTGGTTTTGGGGCGCATCACGCGGGGCAGGAAAACAACTGCAAGCACAATGGCGCTGACTACCAATATTTCCTGAAATCCGGACAACTGTTTGAAATTCCCTTTCAATTGTGAGGTTGAAAAAATGGTTTCTACCACAAATGGCGGGCATCTGTAAACCGGACGACAACAACCAGGACAATCGCATTGGCAAATCTGATAAACAAAGTTCATTTTGGTGGGCACGCCCCCCCGGCAATCGTGGGCCGTGCCCACCAACATTATCCGGACAATTTGCAAATGCGACCGCCCTGACCCACAACGCAGGTTGCAATTAAAACCGTTCATGCTATGGTCACGAAGCGTTTTACCCACGGTTAATGACCGGCAGCGCAACCAGCGGCCCAATTGAAACGCAACACCCGTTAAATTGATTTACCCATGACAACCCAGTTTGACACACTAAAAACCGACCTGACCGGCACCCACCTGATTGAAGCCGGCGCCGGAACCGGCAAGACCTACACCATTGCCGGCATCTACCTGCGTCTGGTTCTGGAAAAAGGGCTTGGCGTCGATCAAATCCTGGTGGTCACCTTTACCCGCGCGGCTACAGCCGAATTAAAAGACCGCATCCGCAACAACCTGCTCCAGGTCAAAGCCGCCCTTTGGGGCACAACCGTGCAGGATCCGCTCATCCAGGCGCTGGCCGCACGCTCGGCCGACAACATCCACCAGGCCGTAAACCGCGTAAACCACGCCCTGATCGATTTTGACCGGGCCGCCATCTTTACAATTCACGGTTTTTGCCAGCGCATCCTGTTTGAAAACGCTTTTGAAACCGGAGCGTTTTTCGAAAATGAAATGCTCGGCGACCAGACCGAACTGGTTGAGGCGATCACGGATGACTTCTGGCGCAAATGGTTGCACGACGCCCCCAGCGAGATGGCTGCATTTCTGCAGGCCCGCGCCGTTGGCCCCGCCGACTTCGTCGACCTGTGGTCCATGGTCAAAACCCCGACGATCAACCTGATCCACCCGGATCACCCGGATCGGCCGCAAAACACCCAGGACCCCAAAATGCCGCCGCGCCACTGGCAACCGGTCCACCTGGCCGCCTTCCAAAACGCACTGCAAACCGTCCGCCGGACCTGGGACCGGGAGCGTGCCGCGATCATCGCCGCCCTTTGCGATCCGGCCCTGAAGGGCAACGTCTACGGCACATTGAAGCCCCACAAGGACCAGACGGCACGCACCAACCGTGATATCAAAACAGATATCCTGACCCATGCCTTTGAACGCTGGACCGCCCGAAAGCCCTGCGGTTATCCGCTGTTCGATCAGTTTGACCGCCTTACCGCCGCCAAACTCGAAGCAACCACCAGAAAAGGGGCGACGACACCGCAACATCCCTTTTTTAATCAATGCGACACACTGGCCCAAGCCACCGAACGCCTGACCCGCGAAATGACGCAACGGCTCACCGCCCTGCGTGTGGGCTACATCGACTACATGCACCGGGAACTGGCCCAACGCAAAAAGGACCGCCAGGTCCTTTTCTACGACGACCTGCTGGTCAAGGTCCACCGCGCCGTCGTGGCGGCAAATACTTCCCTGGCCCGCCTGCTGACCACAAAACTTCGGGCCCAATATACCGCCGCCCTGGTCGACGAATTTCAGGACACCGACCAGATCCAAAGCGACATTTTTTTTACCATATTTCAAGGCATGGATCCGGCCCTGTTCATGATCGGTGATCCCAAGCAGGCGATCTACGGATTTCGCGGCGCCGATATATTTTCTTATCTGAATGCCACCCGGACCGCCACGCACAAACACACCCTGATTCACAACTGGCGCTCGGCGCCGGCATTAATTACCGCCATCAACACCCTGTTCGCCGCAGCCCCCAACCCCTTTGTTTTTGAAACCATCACGTTTCAGGACGCCGTGGCCGCCGCCACAACAGAAACAAATGCGCACACCCGGGACGCAACCCGCGCCCCATTTACCCTGTGGTACTTGGAGCGGCCCGACACCAAGCCACACAACAAAACTGACGCCGTGCCCCTGATCGCCGCGTCCGTGGCCCGGGAAATCGCCCGTTTGATAAACGACGCCCGCAAACCGGCCGCACCCGGCGACATCGCCGTTCTGGTGCGCACCAACCGACAGGCCCAGATCGTTAAAAAACACTTGGCTGCGCTGCATGTTCCCGCCGTGATCTACAACGCCGGCAATGTCTTCAAAACCAAGGAAGCCCGGATCCTCTACCGGGTGTTGACCGCCATTGCCGAGCCGGGCAACGAAACCAACCTGCGGGTCGCGCTGGTCACCCCCCTGATCGATGCAAACGCCCACGACCTGGACACCCGGCAACCCGAACCGCCCTGGTGGGAACCCAAGCTCGAAGCCTTCCGGCACTATCAACACCTGTGGCGCAATTACGGCATAATGCGCATGTTGCGCGATCTCATGTACCGTGAACGCGTATCCGCGCGGCTCCTGCCGCTGCCGGAAGGCGAGCGCAGCGTGACCAACCTCTTGCAGTTGGCCGACCTGCTGCACCACAAAAGCAGTGAAACCGTCGGCCGTGCCCACCACGCCGGCGTACCGCGTCTGCTAAAATGGCTTGCCGAACAGATGCAAACCGATCGCCCCGGCGCCGACGCACATCAACTGCGCCTCGAAAGCGATGATCAGGCCGTCAACATCGTGACCATCCATAAAAGCAAGGGCCTGGAGTACGAAATCGTATTCTGCCCCTTTACCTGGGAAGCCTCGGCAATACGCAAACACCGGTACACATTTCATGACACCACCGCCGGCAACCGCCTCACGTTGCAGCTTGCCGACGAAGACCAGCCCGCAACACGCAAACCGGCCCAAAAAGAACTACTGGCCGAAAACCTGCGCCTGCTCTATGTGGCGCTGACCAGGGCCCGCAAGCGCTGCTACCTGATCTGGGGATGCATTCGCGACGCCGAAACCTCGGCCCCGGCCTACCTGTTTCATGCGCCCCGGCCCACCGATCCGGACGACCCGCTGGCCGGCTTGCAGGAACTATGGAAAGCAAAAAACGACACCGCCCTCAAAGCAGACCTGCAACACATCGCCGACCGCGCCCAGGGCACCATCCGGCTTGCAAGCATGCCACTTGCCCACAGCCCCGCTGCCGCCCACTTAAAAACCGGCCGCACCCCCCCCGCACCGCTCAGCGGGCGCACCTTTACCGGGCTCATCGACGACCAATGGCGGATCACCAGCTACTCCGCGCTGACCGCCCAAAAAAATCTCCTGGCGGATCAGGCCATCGAAATGCCGGATCACGACCTGGGGCAAGCGCAGATCCTTGTAAACGAGCCCTCGCCGCCGGACACCCTTGCCGACCGCAAAACAATATTCCAATTTCCCAAGGGGGGCCACGCCGGTATTTTCTTCCACGATCTGCTGGAGCACCTCGATTTTACCGGGCACGACGAAGAACTGGTGCAACAAAAACTGCGGCAGTACGATTTCGACCCCGACTGGCACAGTGCCGTGAACACCATGCTGACGCATCTATTAACCACGCCGCTGCCGGCCGGCCCGAACACCCTGACCCTGGCGCAAGTCAAACCACGGGACCGCATCAATGAAATGGCATTTCACTTTCCCCTTAAAACAATCACGCCGCGCACCCTGACGCAAGTATGCACCCGTCACCAATCCGCATTGCGTCTGAATCAAATGCCGCGCGAAACCGCCAACCTGCAATTCGCGCCCACCAAAGGATACCTGAAAGGCTTCATCGATCTGGTCTGCCGGCAGGCAGGCAAGTACTACATCATCGATTGGAAATCGAACCACCTGGGCAATCACATTGAAGCTTACACCGCCGCGCAGATCGAGGCGGTCATGCTGCACGAATTGTATGTCCTGCAGTACCTGCTCTACACCCTGGCATTCGACCGCTACATGCAATGGCGTCAACCCGGCTACCGCTACAGCGAAGACTTTGGCGGCGTCTTCTACCTTTTTCTACGAGGGTTCGACACCGCGGGCCCCCAATACGGAGTTTTTCACGATCGACCGGACGAAGCATTTATCCGTGACCTGGATCAGGCATTGATCGTCGCCCCGTCACCTGAACCAAACCACGCAACCACACAGGCTCCGGCAACATGACCGCCGTAAAAACAAAAACGCACCCCCAGCCCTATCCACTTCTGCAGCGATTGCAGGACGGCGGCCTGCTCACCGCCCTGGACGTTCACTTCGCCGTCTTTATCGGCAAACTGGCGCAAACCGAAGACGACCCCGTGCCCCTTGCGGCCGCCCTCGTAAGCCGCGCCACCGGCCAAGGCAACGTCTGCCTCGATCTGGCCGAAGTCGCAGACACCGTGCTGGCGGCGCCCCAGGCCGGACTGCCCGTTATTCACTGTCCCGGCCTGAGCCGATGGCGACAACACCTGGACCGCACCCCGGTGGCCGGCCGGCCCGGCGACGACCGTCCCCTGATACTGGACGACCACCACCGCCTCTACCTGAAACGCTACCGGGACTACGAAGACACGCTGGCCACGGCCCTGCACAAGCGCATCGCCCCGCTGCGCACCCCTGTCGATGAAGCCCGCCTGCAAGACGGCCTGCAACGATTTTTTCCCCCCGATCAAACCGCCACGGCCGACCGGCAGCTCCTTGCCGCCGTGACCGCATTGACACGACGCCTCTGCATCATCTCCGGCGGTCCCGGAACCGGTAAAACCACCACCGTCGCCAAACTATTGGCCCTTCTGGTCGAGCAGGCCGGAAGCACGCCACCGCGCATCTTCTTAACCGCTCCCACCGGCAAAGCCGCGGCCCGTCTGATAGAAGCCGTCAACGCCGTTAAAGCGACCCTGGATTGCGCCCCGGCCGTCAAAAGCGCAATCCCCGATGATGCCGCCACCATCCATCGCCTTTTGCGACCGGTCCCCGACACCCCCTTTTTTCAGCACAACCGGGAAAATCTAATGCCCGCCGACGTTCTGGTGGTCGACGAAGCCTCAATGGTCGATCTGGCCCTGATGGCCAAACTCGTGCAGGCGCTGCCCGAAACCGCCCGGCTGATCCTGCTCGGCGACAAGGATCAACTCTCGTCCGTGGAAGCCGGCTCGGTGCTGGGCGACATTTGCGACCGCAACCAAAGTCATTGCTTCTCCAACCCCTTTCACAAACAGCTCCAACAGCTCATCAGCCGGCCCAAAGCCGTCCCCTCACAAACCGCCGGCACCCGCCCCGGCTTACAGGACAACATTATACTGCTCGAAAAAAGCTACCGCTTTGACAGCCGCCGGGGAATCGGCGCCCTGAGCCGGGCCGTCAACGCAGGTCACAGCGACCAGGCCGCCGCCATACTCGAAGACCCCAACGAACCCCACCTGCAATGGCGGCAACCCACCGGCGATCCCGAAACCCTGAATCGAGTCATCCTGGACGGTTACCGGCAAGGCTTCGCCCTGACCGACCCCCGGGCCGCCCTGAACCATTTCAACCGCTTTCAGATCCTGTGCGCCGTCAATATCGGCCCCTGGGGCGTCGAACGGATCAACCGGCAGGTGGAGCGCCTCTTGCAAAAAAAAGAGATCATCCCGCGATTGCGCACCGAACAAACATTATATCACGGCAAACCGCTCATGATCACCGTCAACGACTACCGCCTGGGCCTGTTCAACGGCGACATCGGTATCGTCATGACCGAAGCCGACCGATTGTATGTCTACTTCAGCGACGGACAGGGCCAAACCCGCCGTGTGCTGCCCGGCCGGTTGCCGGCCTACGTCACCGCCTATGCCCTGACCATCCACAAAAGCCAGGGCAGTGAATTCGATCAAGTACTACTACTACTGCCCGACAAAGACTATCCGGTCCTTAGCCGCGAACTGCTGTACACCGGCATCACCCGCACCAAAAAAGCATTAACCCTTTTTAGCAGCCGGACAATATTGGAAACCACGCTAAAAAAACAAATTAAACGCACCTCGGGATTGCGCGACGCCCTATGGCGCAAACCCGCCCCCGCGAGCCGGCAAATGTTGCTGCCCCTTGGGCCGAATACATAAGGGCTCGCGCAAAGCGAGCCGTTAAGGTTTTTCGACCTGCCGATTCAGGTTTTTCGACCCTGCAATTCAGGTTTTTCGACCCTGCAATTCAGGGATTCCCTGATTTACATTCCCCCGTTTCACCAATATATCCAAGCAACTCTCCTTGCAGGTGCCCATCCGGAAATAGTAGATTTTGGTTCAGGCCAAGGCCGCAGCGAATTTGAAACCGCAGGCGTAGCAAGGCTACGTCGAGGATTTCAAATTCGTG
>JANQIE010000158.1 GCA_028282295.1 Desulfobacterales bacterium
CACGAATTTGAAATCCTCGACGTAGCAAGGCTACGCCTGCGGTTTCAAATTCGCTGCGGCCTTGGCCTGGACCAAAATCTACTATTTCCGGATGGACACTAACTGGAGGTGACCCCCTTGAACGTATTGCTGATAACATCGAATCAATTTAAACAACCGATGCCGGTCATACCGATCGGATTGTGCTGGATTGCAGCTACGTTGGAACAAGCCGGTCATACGGTCAAAGTGCTTGATCTGATGTTTGTCTCCCAGCCGCAAAAGGCGATCAGGCGCACTATCGCCCATTTCAATCCTGAAGTAATCGGAATCAGCATCCGCAATATCGATGATGCGCATGCCGTTTTTTTACTGGACGATATCAAGAAGAAAACTGTCGCCCCATGCAAGAAACACTTCCGCGGCCCTATTATCATCGGCGGGGCGGCCGTGGGCATCAGTGGGGTTGAAATGTTGGATTACTTTGAGCTGGAATACGCGCTAAGGGGGGATGGCGAAATTTCCATGCTTGAATTCGTTGACCGGTTGCAGGAAAACAAGCCGGTCAATGGTATTAAAGGATTGTTGATTCGTCGCAATGGTATTCTCGTCGAACAAAACCCCCCGCGCTTTGAAAATAATTTTAAGGAGCTGCCGTTTTCCAAACCGCATAAGTATATCGACCTGAAAGCGTATCTGCGGCGTGGGGCTAATATGCAGATTCAGACCAAGCGCGGCTGTGCCTTGAATTGCACCTACTGCGTTTATAATGAACTGGAGGGGTCGCACTACCGCTTTCGGGATCCGGAAGATATCGCGGATGAGATCGAGATGATGTACAACGAAACCGGTATCGATACCTTTGAGTTCACGGACAGTACCTTCAACATTCCGCTCAAACACGCCAAAGCCGTATTACGGGCAATTGCAAAGAAAAAGCTCAATATCGCGCTTAAATCGGTGGACCTCAACCCGGGCGAAATCGACGAGGAATTCGCCGATATGCTGATCGCGTCCAATTTCGTGGAAGTGGGTTTGAGTGTGGAGTCGGGCAGTAATCGAATATTAAAAAACCTGAACAAGAATTACGATCGGCGAAAAGTCCTTGCGGCGGAAAAGATATTGCACGACCGCAACATTCCACTGGTCTGGATTTTCATGATGGGGGCGCCTGAGGAAACAAAAACCACGATTCAGGAAACCTTCGACTTGATTGAACACGTCGCCCGGCGCGATGAATTCGTTCTCATTACTTCGGGTATACGGGTTTATAAAGGCACGCCTTTATCGCATCGCCTGGAGCAGGACGGCCGGCGCATGCCCGCAGACCGGTATCTACGGCCGGTTTTATGCCGGCCCGCCAACATCAGTATGGCTGCAATCAATACAATCGTTCGGCGGTATGTGTTCAAAACCCCCAATGTGCTTTTGCTGGAAGACTCCATCAGCCCGGTCATGCTGATTTTTACGGTCATCACCAATGCTTTGAAAAAAAAGCTTCTGCATATCGACGAGGCTGTTTTGCGAACCTATGTTCTGCTGCGGCGCTGTCAGCATTTTCTAGGGGTCGACAGGGTGAAAAGTATACTCTTTGAGATGCGACATTAATTAATTTTAATCAAACAAAGGAAATCCATATGATACCGGTCGGCATCGAAGCCATGAATGTATTTGGAGGGACGACGTATCTGGATGTGGCGGAATTGGCTGTGCATCGGAAGCTGGATATCGCCCGATTTGAAAATCTGTTGATGAAAGAAAAATCGGTGGCCCTGCCGTATGAAGACCCGATTACCTTCGGTGTCAATGCGGCCAGACCGATTGTCGACGCATTGCGCGCTGAAGAAAAAGACCGCATTGAAATGCTGGTCACCTGCACGGAATCGGCGTTTGATTTCGGCAAATCGATGAGCACCTATTTGCATGATTATCTGGATCTAAATCGCAATTGCCGGTTGTTTGAACTGAAAAACGCCTGTTATTCGGGAACCGCCGGGCTGCAAATGGGAATCAACTTCATCCTGTCGCAGGTTTCGCCCGGCGCCAAGGTGCTGGTCATCGCCACGGATATTTCCCGCTTTCTGCTTTCGGACGGCGGGGAGCCCCTGACCGAGGACTGGTCTTTTGCCGAACCGAGTTCCGGAGCGGGCGCCGTGGCCGTTTTGCTGAGTGAGCGTCCTTTTGTTTTCCAGATCGATGCCGGGGCCAACGGTTACTATGGCTATGAAATCATGGACACCTGCCGGCCCGTGGCCGATAGTGAATCAGGGGATGCGGATCTGTCTTTGTTGTCCTATCTGGAATGCTGCGAAAAAGCCTTTTTAGAATATCAAAAACGGGTCGCGAACGTCGATTATGCCACCAGTTTCGATTACCTGGCGTTCCATACGCCCTTTGGCGGAATGGTAAAAGGGGCGCACCGTAAAATGATGCGCAAACTGGCCCGGGCCAAGCCGGCCCTCATCGAAACGGACTTCAATGCGCGGGTACTGCCGGGATTGAACTACTGCCAGCGCGTCGGCAATATCATGGGCGCCACCACGGCCTTGGCCATGGCCAGCACCATTGATAACGGCGCCTTTGACCGTCCCAAACGAATCGGGTGTTTTTCATACGGTTCCGGCTGCTGCTCCGAGTTTTTCAGTGGTCTGGTCACCGCCGAGGGTCAGGCGCTGCTGCGCGGCATGGGAATTGCCGACCAGTTGGATGCACGTTATAAATTGTCCATGGAAGAGTATGACAACCTGATCAGTGCCAGCAACGTGGTCAAATTCGCCACCCGCGATGCCACCCTTGACGCGAATCTGATTCCCGGCATCCAGGCCGTCGCCGACAGGCCACGCCTGTTTCTCAGTAAAATCAAAAACTATCACCGTGAGTATCAATGGGCGGCCTAATAAGAAAATCTTTTTTTAACCTTTGAATGTTTTTCCGTTTATGATAAACAGCAGCTACATTGTTAATTTGGCGGCGCATTTTTTAATTTTGTAGTATTGGTCGCTAATTTAATAATGAATATCAGTATGTTGGGAGCTGTGCCAAAATCTTCGACCGGCCCGGTTTTGATACCGGCGCAATGCAGGGTTTTGAAGCAGCTTACATGCAATTCCCGGTAGTACACTTTTTACACATCGTTTTCCTTTAGGGCTTGCGCAAAAATAATTTTACATTTCAGGCACCCGGATTCGCGTCATTTGGGAACCGAAGATCGGATCAAAATGACCGAAGCCGGGATGCATAAAAGGTAAGTTATTTCTGCGCGAGCCCTTAACACCCGATTTAAAACAGCACGACGCTACCCGACGTAAGGGAGTGACAGAATGGCGGAATCCGCGGTTGATCTGCGTGAACTGGAACCGGGCATTGTTCTCATAACAATGCAGGACCGGATACATAAAAACACTTTTTCCGAAGAACTTGTCACCGGTTTGAAACGTGCCTACGCCACAATTGCACAGCAGGCACGGACAAAAGTGGTGATTTTGACCGGTTATGACAGTTATTTTGCGACCGGCGGCACCAAGGAAGAACTTCTGGCCCTGCAGGAGGGCCGGCTGACTTTTACTGATCTGGATATCTATAGTTTGGCCTTGAACTGCAAAATACCGGTCATTGCGGCCATGCAGGGGCATGGGATCGGCGGAGGGCTGGTTATGGGACTGTATGCCGATTTTATTCTGTTGAGCCGTGAGAGTATCTATTCAACCAACTTCATGAAATACGGTTTTACGCCCGGAATGGGGGCAACGTATATCGTCCCGAAGAAATTGGGTGTTGGTCTGGGAAATGAAATGCTGCTGAACGCCCAGACGTACCGGGGCGAAGAACTGGGCCTGCGCGGTGCGCCGTTTCCTGTGTACCCGCGCAAGGACGTACTGAACCAGGCCTGCCGAACGGCCCGACAACTGGTGGAAAAACCGCGTGACGCCCTGATAACGTTGAAGGATCATCTGGTGGCCCCGCTTCGCACGGAACTGCCTTTGTTTATTGAAAATGAGGTGCGCATGCACAAGCAGACGTTTCATCGGGAAGAAGTGAAAACGCGAATCCGGACGCTGTTTTAGGGGACGCAAAAAGAGAGGCATGTGTTGATGAAACCCGTTATTTTCATGTTTTCCGGTCAAGGCTCCCATTATTATCACATGGGCCGGGAGCTGTTTGAACAGCATCCGGTATTTAAACAATGGATGTACCGATTGGATGAAATGGTTGCGGCCGTTACCGGTGCTTCCGTTCTTGAGCGGCTGTATGACGAAAACAAACTTAAGATGGACGTGTTCAATGAAATTGAACTGACCAGTCTGGCCATTGTTATGGTGGAATACGCCCTGGCCCAGGTACTGCTATCCGCCGGCATCCGGCCGGACCTGATTCTGGGCAGCAGTTTGGGTGAGGTGACAGGGTCGGTTCTGGCGGACAGCGACGATTTGACCGCAGCATTGGAATCGGTTGCCCGGCGCATGGCGTTGTACAATAAACACAGTGCAAAAGGGGGCATGATCGGTATCCTGGCGTCACCGGATCTTTATGAGACCTCGGCGGCGCTGCACGAACAAAGCGAACTGGCCGCCATCAATTTCGATTCTCATTTTGTTGTGTCCTGCCGGGAGGAGAAAATTGATTCCATCGTGCATTTTCTGCAGCAGAAAGAAATTGCTTTTCAAACCATAACCAATGTGTCGAAAGGCTATCATTCCTCATTACTCGATCCGGTCGAGCCGTTTATACGGGCGATGATGAAGGATAAGGTGTATCGTATACCGAAAATCAAATTTATCTCCAGCACCCATGCCAAACCGGTTGCAGCGCTGGATCCTCATTATTTTTGGGACGTCTTTCGCAATCCCATTTTATTTCAGAAAACGATTCAGACCCTTGAAGAAAAAGGGGACTATTTCTATCTGGATCTGGGACCTTCGGGTACCCTGGCCAATTATGTCAAGTACAACCTTGGCTCAAAGTCACAATCGGAATTCTTCGCGCTTATGACTCCCTTCGGCGGAGAACTGGAGCGGTTGGCGGCGCTGGAACAATTGCTTTGCTAGTGTCCATCCGGAAATAGTAGATTTTGGCCCAGGTCAAGGCCGCAGCGAATTTGAAACCGCAGGCGTAGCAAGGCTACGTCGCAAGAACATGAATGGCTACGCCATTATTTCAAATTCGTGAGAACGCCGACCTGAGCCAAAAGATGCTATTTCCGGATGGGCACTTGCTAAAAGGCGCAATAGGAGATGATATGAAAACATTTATGTTTCCCGGACAGGGGGCCCAATTTAAGGGGATGGGGGCGGCGCTTTTTGACGCGTTTCCCAAGCAGGTTGAAAGCGCGGATAAAATTCTGGGCTATTCGATCAAGGAACTGTGCGTGAATGACCCGGACAATCGGTTAAATCAGACCGAATACACGCAACCGGCGCTGTACGTAGTGAACGCCTTGTCTTACCGGCAGAAGATCAACGACACGAACACCGTTCCCGATTTTGTCATCGGCCACAGCCTGGGGGAATATAACGCTTTGGAAGCCTCAGGGGCCGTCAGCTTTCAAAACGGGCTCAAACTGGTGAAGAAACGCGGCGCCCTGATGAGCACCGCCCCCAAAGGCGCCATGGCCGCCGTTATCGGCGCCACGGAAGCTGAAATTGATGCAATTCTGGAACACAACGGGTTGACCGGGATCGATGTGGCCAACTTCAACTCGCCTGTACAAACGGTAATCTCCGGCCTGCAGGAGGATATTCAAAAGGCCCATACGTATTTCAAGAAAGAAAAGATCCGATATATTCCGCTTAATACCAGCGGGGCGTTTCATTCGCGTTACATGGAATCGTCGATGGTCAAATTTCATACGTATCTGAAGCGATTCAAGTTCACCAGGCTAGAAATTCCGGTGATTTCCAATATCAACGCCCGGCCCTACAAACAAAAAGACATTGTGGCGAACCTTGCCAACCAGATTACCCATTCGGTTCAATGGGTGCAAAGTATACGCTATTTAATGCAGCAGGGAGACATGGCGTTCGAGGAACTGGGGGTGGGTAATATTCTGACCAACCTGGTGGCAGCCATTCAGGCGCAGGAACAACCACCGCCGGTTGAAAAACATGCCGCCCCCGCATTGCCAGGTAAAAATGCAATCGAAGTAAACGAAGCCGCACCAACGACGGCCAAGATCCAAGTAAATACCCCCATCGAAGAACCGATGACACCGCAACCAGCCGAGGCATTCGATGGGCAACAAGCAGGCGCGGATCTGTCAAAAAAGATAGCGACCTGGAACCAGGCAAATCCGATTGGAACCAAAGTTGCTGTCAAGGGATACGAAGAAGAGCTGGAAACCCGCTCCGAAGCGCTGATTTTGTTCGGTCGGCGGGCCGGTATCTATATGAAAGGCTATAACGGTTATTTTGAGCTGGATGAAGTGACGCCGGCCTGAGAGGGCTCGCGAAAAAAAACACATTTATGCAACGTTGGGGGTCATCCCGGACCGAAGATCGCAGATATCGAATTTGAGTACCTAAACCTTTTTTTCAAGAGGCGAAATCATGAAAAAAATTCAGGATTCACTGGGTAATTGGGTCATTTTGTATCGCTGGCCGATAATTGTTCTGACCATTTTATTTGTGTGTTTTGCCGGTTTCGGCGGCCAATATCTTCAATTAAACAACGATACGCGCGTGTTCTTCAGCGAACAGAATCCGCAACTGCTGACGTTGGAAGAGGTGGAGAATATCTTTTCTAAAAACGAAAGCGTATTGATCGCCGTGGCGCCCAGAAACGGTAATGTGTTTACCCGTGAAACGTTGGCGGCCGTGGAGGAACTGACCGCATTATCCTGGAAGACGCCGTATTCAAGCCGGGTTGATTCCATAACCAACTTCCAGCATATCAAGGCCGAGGATGATGAACTGATCGTTGAAGATTTGATCCAAAACGCTCAATCGTTCACGGACGCGGATATTGCGTACAGTAAAAAAATCGCCTTGTCGGAACCGCTGCTGGTGAACCGGCTGATTTCCTCTTCGGGGCATGTCACCGGGATTAATGTCAACATCATCAAGCCTGATGAAAACCGAATCGCGGCGCTTGGCAATATCGCTAAATATATCCGCACCATGACGGACGATTTCAAGCAGAAACACCCGGATTTGGACATTTATCTGACCGGTTTGATTATGCTTGACATCACCCTGGGCGAAGCCAGTCAAAACGAAATGGCGATCCTGATTCCGATTATGCTTCTGGTTTTATTGGGATTGGTCCTGGTTTCACTGCGGTCCATTACGGGGACGCTTCTGGTTCTGGTTGTGATTCTGTTTTCGGTGATTACCGGCATGGGATTCGCAGGATGGATGGGAATCCAGATCACGCCGCCGTCTTCCAATGCGCCGGTGGTTATTCTAACCTTGGCCGTGGCCGATTGTATCCACTTTCTGGTGACCCTGTTTCAACTGATGCGCAAGGGAAAAAGTAAAAACGAGGCCATTGTCGAATCTCTTCGGATAAATTTCCAGGCCATTTTGTTGACCAGTGTGACCACCGCCATCGGCTTCTTGTCCATGAACTTCTCGGAAGCGCCGCCGTTCAGGGATCTGGGCAATATGGTGGCTGCCGGTGTTCTGGCGGCGTTTTGCTACTCGATTTTATTCCTGCCGGCGTTGATTGCAGCCTTACCGTTGAAAGTCAAAGTCCGCCCAAGCGTGACCAGGCAACCGGCCATCAACAAACTGGCGCGCTTCGTGGTCCGGCGTCAAGGCGTTATCTTTTGGGTGCTGCTGATTTTTTCGGTCACCATCTCCTTTGGTGTTTTGAAAATCGACCTGAATGATGATTACATCCGGTATTTTGACACCAACTATGATTTTCGCACCGACAGTGATTTTGTCATGAAAAACCTGACCGGACTTTATACCATCGAGTATGCCCTTGATTCGGGGGCGCCGGCCGGTATCAACAATCCGGATTTTCTTAAAACCGTGGATAAATTTTCCACCTGGTATGCCACCCAACCGCATGTGGTTAACGTCAATACGTTTACGGATTCATTGAAGCGGATTAATAAAAAACTGCACAATGACGATCCGGCCTTTTACCGTATCCCGGATGAGCGCGAAGTGGCCGCGCAATACCGGTTGTTATATGAAATGTCGCTGCCGTTTGGGTTGGATTTGAACGATCAGATCAATATTGACAAGTCTTCCCTGCGGGTGGTGGTGACTCTGTCGGATTTGACCACGAAGAAATTGCGTCAGGCCGACGCGCGGGCGCATCAATGGCTGAAAGAAAATGCGCCGGTAACCATGGTCACCAGCGGGACGGGATTGTCGCTGCTCTACGCGCATATCTCCGGAAGATGTATCAACAGTATGCTCGGGGCCACATTCGGTGCGGTGTTGTTGATTTCATTCATTCTGATGTTGACCTTGCGCAGTTTCAAGATCGGCATGATCAGTTTGATCCCCAATATGCTGCCGGCCTTCATGGCATTTGGGCTATGGGGATTGACCGCCGGGCGGGTCGGCATTGCTTTTTCGGTTTTGGCCGCGGTCACCATCGGTATCGTGGTCGATGACACTATCCACTTTCTCAGCAAGTATCTCAGAGCGCGCCGGGAACACGGTTTACCGCCCGATGAAGCCGTTGTTTACGCCTTTGATACAGTTGGCGTTGCACTTGTGGTTACAACCACAACGCTGGCGACCGGCTTTCTGGTTCTTTCCGTTTCCGGTTTTAAACCAAGTTCCGATATGGGGATCATGACCGTGATGACGATCTTTTTTGCCATCTTTCTCGACTTTTTTCTGTTACCGGCATTGCTTATCAAGCTCGATCGGGGGCAACCGGCGGTTCAAACCGCAGAGGATCCGCAGAGGCTGAAGCCGGCCCCGGCATACGCCACCGCTTCGTTACAGAATGCTGAGTGAATGAACTTTTCCGCGGCCCTAAGTTGAAATGTGAGCCTTATATGAAAAAAAAGTGGTTCTTCTTTGTTCTGGGAGTAATCGGGTTTGTCGTTGAGCCATTCGCAAGTATGGCAAATGAAATAACCGGTGAAATAACCCTTGAATACGACGTGTTCTTTGCCGACGCGCAACACCCGGATCAATCAAGTAAAAATTACATTGCTTCGTGTGCCTTTAAAGCAGAGTACTACCACGAATGGGACAATGGTTCCAGTTTTGTCTTCACTCCGTTTGGGCGCATTGATGAGGTGGATTCCAAGCGAAGTCATTTTGATATTCGTGAATTGAATTATCAATATGTGGGCGATACCTGGGAACTGCGCGTTGGTGTGGGTAAGGTTTTCTGGGGTGTGACCGAATTTGTGCATCTGGTTGATATCATCAACCAGACCGATTTGGTGGAGAACATTGATGGGGAAACCAAACTCGGGCAACCCATGGTGCATCTGTCCCTGGTAAATGACTGGGGCACGCTCGATCTGTTTGGTTTGCCCGGTTTTCGCGAGCGTACGTTTCCCGGTCGTAAAGGACGTTTGCGCACGGCTCTGGTGATCGACACCGACAATGCCGAGTATGAAAGCGGGGCAGAAGATCTGCACGTGGATTGGGCGGTCCGGTATAGTCACAGTGTCGGTGATCTTGATTTCGGTATTTATCATTTTCGCGGTACCGGCCGGGAACCGACGCTGCGGCTTGGGCTTAATGATCGTAATCAGCCGGTGTTGATTCCTTTTTACGAGCAGATTGATCAAACCGGGCTCGATTTGCAATATATCGCGGGACAATGGCTGTTCAAGGAAGAAGCCCTTTATCGTTTCGGTCAGAATGATGACGACTATTTCGCCAGTGTCTCCGGCTTTGAATACACCTTTGTGACGGTGGCGGGCAGTAAGGTCGATTTGAGCATCGTTGGCGAATATGCCTACGACGAACGCGCCGAAAAAGCGACCAATCCGTTTCAAAACGATATAATCGGCGGCGTGCGCATCAACGTCAACGACACAGCCAGTACGGAGATTTTGTGTGGACTGGCCTACGATCTGGACAACGCTTCAAAAGTATTCAGTGTCGAGGCCGGCCGGCGCATCGGCGAACGCTACAAAGCGCAGTTGCAATCACGAATTTATTTCGACAGCACCGGCGATAATATCACTTCCGCCCTGCGGGATGACGATTACATTCGGTTTGAATTAACCAGGTTTTTTTAAATAGTGTCCATCCGGAAATGGCATCTTTTGGCCCCCGGCGGCGTTCTCGCATTTTTAAAATCCTCGACATAGCATGCTATGCCTGCGGTTTTAAAAATGCTCGGGCCTTGCCGGGAACCAAAATTTACCATCTCCGGATGGACACTAAATAAAATAAGTTGATGTAAAATGACAAAAAGGAGGATATCCCCATGCGTCTTTTAAAAAAACAACATCGGAAAGTCGAAAAACTGAAAACGGCTCTGCCGGCGTTAGTGTTGGGATTGAGTTTGCTATGCATGACACCGTTTATATCCGCCGCTCAGATCGATACGGATGAGCCTGAAAAAAAAGGCATCGCCATTGCGGCCGAAAACGACAGGCGGGATTCGGGTTGGTTGAACAATTCAGCCACTGTCAAAATGATTCTGACCAATAAACACGGCCAAACCAATACCCGCATGATTCGCTTTCGTACCATGGAAACCATTAAGGACGGGGTGCAGGTGGGCGGCGATAAAACGCTGCTGGTTTTCGACAGTCCATTGGATATCAAAGGGACGGCTTTTTTAACCCATTCCCATAAGGACCGGGATGATGACCAGTGGTTATACCTGCCCACGCTCAAGCGCGTCAAGCGTATCAGCGCCCGCAATAAATCGGGCTCTTTCGTGGGCAGTGAATTTGCCTATGAAGATATTTCCTCCGAAGAGGTGGAAAAGTATACCTATCAATGGTTGCGCGACGAAGTCTATGACGGGCGTGACTGCTATGTGGTTGAACGGGTGCCGGTCGACAAAAAAAACACCGGCTATAAGCGGCACATTGTATGGTTTGACAAAGCCGAGTTTTTGATCCGGAAAATCGATTACTATGATCGCAAGGATATGCTGCTTAAAACCCTGACGTTTAAAAATTACGAAAAGCAATTAGATACGTTTTGGCGGGCCAGGCAAATGCGGATGGTCAATTACCAGAATGGCAAAAGCACCGAATTGTTCTGGAGTGATCGTAAATTCCGTGCAGGTCTTAAAAGTAGGGATTTTACCAAAAACAGTTTGAAACGCAGCCGGTAGTCCCGGCGGTAATTGAATAGCATATTGATGGAGAAGCGATGGCAAATTTCAGGATACCGGATGAACACCACTGGGAAAATCAATGGGTTGTTCAAAAACTGGCACATGATTTTATTTTGGAAGATGTCTGGGAGTATCCCATTCGATTCTGTGAGCCCGAGGGCGACTCTTTGTACGCCTTTAGAAAACATGCCGTGCAGCCAATGATTAAATCACTTTTAACCAGCCCGACTGTGTCCGGCTCGCTGTTTCGTCTTAGAAAAGTCATCGGCTGTATATTCGGCATTGACCGCCACGTCAATAAACTGCCGATTCCGGGTTGCAAAGAGTCAAGCCTTTATGCCCGCATGAATGGCGAAGAAAAACATAGGCATAATCCGGCCATGAGTATCGATATTGAGTCGGATAATTATCTGAGCTTTCATAGCGTATATGCCTTTACCGATGAAACTTTGGACGAATTATCCAATTCGACCGAACACTCGCTGATGCATTATGCCTGGATAGCAAATACCGACGGTACGCATAAAGTGCAAATGGCGGTATACGTCAAGCATCGTAACACCGCCGGTAAAGTTTACATGGAGCTCATCAAGCCGTTTCGTCACAATATCGTGTATCCGTATCTGTTTGATGAAGCGATAAAAAAATGGAATGTCTACAAAGCGGGCGTTCATGCCGACAAACGCTAAAACAAAGCAAATCCGGGACAGAATTCTAAAGGTATTTGCAGACCGCGTCGTGGAAAAGGGGTTGAAAGCGACGACCATGCGGTCCGTTGCACATGCCGCCGAATTGGGCCGCGCGGAAATCTACCGCTACTTTCCGACCCGGACGGCGATTTTAAGCGCCTATTATCATGATCATATGGTGACCTGCATTGATAACTTGAAACGCGTCGACGAATTTAATGCCTATTCACTGCAGGAGAAATTGCAGCTTTTTATTGAATCCTGTTTGGAGGCATTTCTGGCTGACAGGGAGTTTGTCGACCGGAGTTTCGGGGCCGTTTTTTTTCCCTGCGGTTTTAATGGGCATTCGGTCCAAGCGATACGCGAAGTGTTTGAGCAGTTTGTGGATACCGTGTTTCAAGCTGCCATAGCAACCGGCGAGATGCCACCGCAGGTGTATCAGGGCGTCATTTATCGCTTTTTCTGGGATTACTATCGGGCTGTAGTCGTTTATTGGTTGCGCGATACCTCGGAGCAGTTTCAAAACACCACCGTGTTGCTCGATAAAAGTCTGGAACTATTCTGTACAGTGCTGCAGGCGGGACTCGTTAATAAATCCCATGATCTGGGCGTCCATCTGATTAAAACGCACCTTTTGAAATCCTTCGGCTTTATGCAGGCAACCATGGCCGGTATTGGCAGTATAAAAAGGAATCTGTTTGGTGAGTGAACCTTATGATAATCTGCCGATGAGCAATTGGCAGCGCGGTAAGGTCAGCGGTAAGACTGCCGCCAGACTATGTGGCCACGCCCTGAAATATTGGTCCCGCAAACCGTTCCGTGCTGATGAACGGCAGATTGCATCAAAGGAAGAATTTAACCGGCACAGTGCCCAGATTTTATTTAAGGGTCTGAGTCTTTTGCGCGGAACGGCGCTGAAGATTTGCCAGCAGTTATGTTTTGAATTTGAATTTTTTCCGGCAGCAATTCGCGCAGAACTCGAAAAATCGTATAACCAGGTGCCACCGATCAATCGCGCCCTGGTCCGTAAAATACTGTTCAATGCCTTCGGCGCGTCACCTGAACATATCTTCAGGCATTTTGACAGTAAAGCGTTTGCGGCTGCCAGCCTGGGCCAGGTGCATGTTGCCGAAGCTCAGGATGGCCGGCAGCTGGCTGTTAAAATACAATATCCCGGCATTCGGCAAACCATAAAGAACGATTTAGGACTTTTCAGATCATTTTTACGGCCGTTACCCGACTATCCGGCAATCCACAAGGCGTTGGCGGAAATTGAGACGGTTTTGATCGAAGAGACCGATTACGTCCGCGAAGCCGAGCGCATGCAGTTTTTTGGCAGCCATTTACGTCTGCCGGAAATAACGGTACCTGCGGTTGACAGCCGTACCAGTTGTGAGACCGTGTTGAGCATGCATTTTATAGAAGGCGCAACGCTTAACGCGTGGTTAAAAACCAATCCTTCCCGGCAAGCCAGGGACACCGTGGCGGCGTTATTGAACAAACTGTTTCTAAAAAGCCTATATGAATTGAATGTTATTCACGCCGACCCGAACCCCGGTAATTTTATCATTAGAAAGGATTTATCTGTCGGATTGGTCGACTTTGGTTGCGTCAAACGTCTAAAGAAAAGTTTCATTGACGACTGCCGCTTACTTCCTTACACGGCCTACCAAAATGATAAAGACGGATATATCCGCTTGCTGAAAAAATTGAATGTATTCAAAAAGCAAGTCGACCCTGTGCTGGAAACCCATATTTACGATACCGCGTATCGATTTGGGCAATGGTATGCCGGTTTTTATCGCGAAGACGTTTTTGACTACCACGCCAACAAAGACTACATTCAAATCGGACGTGATCTGACGACCGAGATTTATCAATTTCGCAGGCATATCGATTTGAATCCCGATTTTATTTTTCTGGACCGGACCCGTTATGGTTTAATGCGAATATTTGAACAACTCGGAGCAAGGGTCAGGTTCCGCAATCGCTGGGAGTGGCCGGTATAGTAATTAACTGGATGGACACTTGCTAACATTGGTTTGGACATGACAAAAGCATTTGAAACAATTCAGGTTAATTTCGACGAGGATATTTGTTATCTTCAACTTCATCGCCCTGAAGCCAACAACACGATCAACAATCTTTTGATTGAGGAGTGCTCACGCGTACTTGATCAATGCGAAGCCTTTGCAAAAATTGTAGTGCTGGAGGGTTTGCCGGATGTGTTTTGCTTTGGCGCGGATTTTCAGGATATTCGCAAAGACCTTGCCGGTAATCCGAGGCATCAGGATCCGGAGCCGCTGTATGACGTTTGGCAGCAATTGGCCTCGGGCCCTTATATCACCATTGCTCACGTTCGAGGGAAAGTCAATGCCGGCGGCGTTGGCTTTGTCGCTGCGTGCGATATTGTGATTTGCAAAGATAAGGCGGTATTTAGTTTGTCCGAGCTGCTATTTGGTTTAATACCGGCTTGTGTGTTGCCTCATTTGATACGGCGAATTGGTTTTGCCAAGGCGCACTATATGACCCTGATGACCCAGCCCATATCGGCTGAACAGGCATATAAATGGGGCCTGGTGGATGTTTGCGAAGAAAATAGTGAAAACGCGTTGCGAAAACATCTATTGCGTCTGCGACGGCTTTCCAAAACGGGAATATCGCGCCATAAACGCTACATGAACAATTTGAACGAGACTCTCTTGACATCCAAACTAAAGGCGCTTGAAGCCAATAAAGAAGTATTTTCCGATCAGAGCAATTTGGAAAAAATTGAACATTTTGTGAAAACAGGAACTTTTCTTTAAGGGCTCGCGAGCCCTTATTATGATTGTTGGATTTGGTTTTAACCGGAAGGAGACACAATGACAAAGGATAGGATTTTCGAAATTATTATCGGGCATACCCGTGAAGTGATCCCTGAGCTGCAAGGGTATCGGTTTCAGCCAGATGATGCACTAAAGGACCTCGGCGCCAACTCCATCGATCGTTCCGAAATAGTAGCAATGACAATCGAGTCGCTTGCCTTGAACATTCCGTTGACTGAGACGGCACGAGCGAAAAATATAGACGAATTGGCCGGTTTGCTATATGAAAAATCGCAATCATGCTGATGTTTTGATCACAGGGGTGGGTATTACTTCTGCGATCGGACAAGGAAAAACCGACTTCATGTCGGCGCTGTTAAAAGGAGAACATGCTTTTGGTGTGATGTGTCGTCCCGGGCGACAGCTTCCCGAGTTTTCGGTTAAAACCGGTGCCAACCCGAACCAGACTGCCGATTTTTTAGGTGCCGAAATTCATACGTTATCCTTGCCGGATTGCTTTTCGCAAAGAACGTTGCGAACGGCATCGTTTTCTAGTCAGGTTGCTCTTGTAACCCTTCTCGAAGCCTGGAGCGATGCTGATTTGGATGCGGTCGATCCTTACCGCATCGGACTGGTGGTCGGCGGATCCAACATTCAACAGCGCGAGTTGATCAAGACGCACGAAACCTACCATAATCGATTGCATTTTGTACGCCCTACCTATGGCATATCTTTCATGGATAGTGATGTATGTGGATTATGTACCGAATTGTTTAACATTCGTGGATTTGCCTACACCATCGGAGGAGCTTCCGCCAGTGGGCAGCTATCCATTTTACAGGCAATCCAGGCAGTTCAATCGGGTCAGGTCGACATTTGCATCGCCATGGGCGCCTTGATGGATCTGTCGTACTGGGAATGCCAGGGATTTCGGTCTCTGGGCGCGATGGGCTCCGATCGTTATGCACAGGAACCGGCAAAGGCCTGTCGTCCTTTTGACCATGATCGCGACGGGTTCATCTATGGTGAAGCTTGCGGGGTAGTGATTGTGGAAAGCGCCAGCTTGCCACGCAGAAAAGACGTAACACCATATGCACGCATCACCGGCTGGGCGGTGGGGATGGATGGGAATCGAAATCCCAATCCTTCATTGGAAGGCGAAGTCCGGGTCATACAAAAAGCACTGGACCAGGCAAAGCTGTCGGCCGAAGAGATTGACTATATAAATCCCCATGGGACCGGCTCCTTGATTGGCGATGAGATTGAACTTCAGGCTATTGATCTTTGTGATCTCACGCATGCCTATCTCAATGCGACCAAATCGATTACCGGGCATGGTCTGAGTTCAGCCGGTACGGTGGAAGTTATTGCGACACTGTTGCAAATGCAGGCACGCCGGCTTCATCCTACCCGGAATCTGGATAACCCGATAGAACCATCCTGCAATTGGGTGAAGCATCAATCCATAGCGCATGCTATCGAAAACGCCTTGAATCTGAGTTTCGGTTTTGGTGGCGTCAATACGGCGCTTTGTTTGGGGCTCGCGCAAAAATAATTTCACATTTTTTCCACGGCCCTTATATTTAACCGCCAATGACTGCTAACAGAATTTGCTGACAATCGAACCCAACGAAATCCACGTATGGCTGGCATTTCCCGACGAGTTGCATGACACCGGACTTCTCGCTGCTTATGAGCAACTTATGACTCAGGAAGAGAAAAATCGGCAGCGACAATTTGTGTTTGAAAAAGATCGTCATCAGTACACTGTCACCCGGGCACTGGTTCGCACAACGCTTTCCCACTACAGTGCGATTCACCCGGCGGATTGGCGATTTTGCAAAAACGAATACGGTAAACCCGAAATCGCAAATACGGCGGTCAAGGATTCGCTTCGCTTTAATGTTTCACATACCAAGGGACTGATAATCTGCGGTGTTGCCCGAAGACATGCGATCGGCGTGGACGTCGAAAATATCTACCGCCGGAATGCCGTTTTGAACATTGCAAAACGTTATTTTTCGCCCCAGGAGATTATGAATCTTGAGGCGTTGCCGGAAAAAAGACAAAAAGAGGTTTTTTTTTGCTACTGGACGCTTAAAGAAGCCTACATTAAAGCGCGTGGGATGGGATTGTCTTTCCCCCTGGAGAAGTTTAGTATTTGTTTAGCCGACAATGAACCGTTGGGGATTTCGTTTGATCCTGATGTAAACGACCAGTCGGATCGATGGCGACTATGGCTTTTCAAACCCACGGACAATCATTACATGGCCCTTGCCGTGTGCCCGGAAGGGGCGCGATTAGGCAAAGTAACTTTTATGAAAACAGTACCGTTGCAGCAACATGAAGTGTTCTTGTTTGAAGCAAATTCCCTGAATTATCTACATGAAAGAAAGGACAAAGATGAGTAAACTGCAAAACAACCACGTCTTTACCAGTGAATCCGTCAGCGAAGGTCACCCGGATAAGGTGTGCGATCAGGTATCGGATGCGATTCTCGACGCCTGCCTGCACCATGATTCGGCTAGCAAGGTCGCCTGTGAAACAGCCGTCACCACCAATTTCTTGCTCAACATTGGTGAAATTACCTGCTGTGGTTGGGAGGCTGTCGATACCGAGGCCATCGCACGGCAGGTGGTCAAGGAGATCGGATATGATCGTGAAGAGCTGCTCTTTTCCCATGACAGCTTTGACTATGAGTGTCGTATCCACCCTCAGTCCTGTGATATTGCGCAGGGTGTATGCGAAGGGGAGGGCTTGTTCAAAGAGCAGGGTGCTGGTGACCAGGGCATGATGTTCGGCTATGCGACCCGATCAACGCCTTCGCTGATGCCGGCCCCGATTTATTACAGTCATCAGCTTCTGGATCATCTCCAATGCATTCGTAAAAGTGGTGATATCGACTATCTGCGCCCGGATGCCAAAACCCAGGTGTCGGTGCTGCACGAGCAAGGGGTGCCCAAAAGCATTACCAATGTCGTGATCTCTCACCAGACCGACGAAGTCCCCTTGTCGCGCATCCGGGCAGACCTGATTCAGGTCACCAAGGATGTGCTCGGTCCCACGGGACTTCTTAACGACCACACCGAATATTTCATCAACCCCACCGGCAAATTTGTGATCGGCGGGCCTCATGGGGACGCCGGACTTACCGGCCGGAAAATTATTGTGGACACCTACGGTGGTGTCGGCTGCCACGGCGGCGGCGCCTTCAGCGGCAAAGATCCATCAAAAGTCGACCGCTCCGCGGCCTATTATGCCAGGTATGCCGCCAAAAACGTGGTCGCCGCGGGCCTTGCCGATAAATGTGAGATCCAGGTAGCCTATGCCATCGGTGTCGCTAAACCGCTGAGCATCAATGTGGACACCTTCGGCACCGGCAAGGTGGGTGAACAGAATATCCAGGCGGTATTGGAAGCCGGTGACATTTTCGATTTCCGCCCTGCCTCGATCATTCAGGACCTGAAACTGCTGGAGCCGGTTGGCTGGTCTTACCGGGATACTTCGGTTATCGGTCATTTCGGAAGGGACCTGTTTCCCTGGGAGCAAACTGATAAAGCCGAAGCGCTTCGTGAATCGCTGGGTATTCGGGAACGGCGCGTGGCATAATACATTACCGATTGTCCGCGGCCCTTATTAAACCGGCGACTAACTATGTAAGCCTTCGTCATGCCGGACTTGATCCGGCATCCAGAATCGACGCTTGATTCCGGCGCTCGCCGGAATCACAATTTTAAAGGTATTTTATTGCCGGGTTAATATACGCTGCTATTTCGAGCTGTCGACGATCAGCATGGTGGCGGGGTCCAATTGGATCGACGCGTTGGCGGCATCCGGGTTGCGGCCCTTTACCAGTTTGATGTCGATTTTGTTCTCAACCGGTTGCAGTTGGATAATCACTTCAAACAACTCCGCCACATTGGCGATCTGTATGGGAAGGCCGTCGTCGGCCGGTGTTTCGTGCCGGTGGGTCAGAACCGTAAACCAGATCGGAAGCTCAAGTTTGCGCGCCAGGTCTTTCAGTTCGGCCAGCAAGGCGTCGGTCTGTTCCCCGAAGGGCAGGTCGTCGATCAAGACCAACTGAGGCATGAATATTCCTTGCTCGGTCAGGTCGGTCAGACGCTCTTCCAGTTTGGGAACGCTGAAGCCTTCCACCTTGAACGTCATGATAAACCGGTGCGGCAATATGTATTCAAAGGGTTGGGTGGCCGGATTGATCTGGTATTGGTCGGCAATATTGCGAAAGACTTCCTCATACCACAAATCAACTTTGTCCACGGGGGTTTCCAGGCTGATATGCAGAACGTTTTTGCTGTTCAACAGGCTGTTGAGCGCTAGTTGTACCAGAAATGCGGTTTTACCAACACCGGCGCGGGCCAGCACGGCGCCGAATTCGGTTTTACCCAAAAAGCCTTTTTCTTCCTGCTCCAAAATGCGCAGCGGGTTACGCAGCATCAAATCTTTCTTGAGCATTTTGAAATTCCTCTCTCTCAGGTAGATCACCCGGGCCGCAGACGATTTGTTACCACGGTTTCTCTTTTGCGGCAATGATCTGCGCGGATGGTTAAATGTCATCTGTTCTCAAGTCTGAAGCGTATCGGCTAGTCGCCCGCACGCAGGGTACCGTTTTTGCGTGCGGGCGTGTGCTTAAACGACAAGCGCCTAAGCAACTTTCTTCTTCAATTCCGCTGCTTTTTTTACCAGTTCTTCGGCAACGGATTGGGGGACTTGTTTGTACGTGGCAAACTCCATGGTAAACTGCGCCTTGCCTTGGGTCAGCGATCGCAGGACCGTGGAATAGCCGAACATTTCCGCCAATGGCACCTGGGCTTCCACCACGCACATGTGGCTTTCATCCTGAGTACCCAGGATTATCCCCCGGCGTTGATTTAACGACCCCATCACCGCACCCTGAAATTCGGTGGGGGTTTCCACAACCACCTTCATGATCGGCTCATGGATAACCGGCGCGGCCTTGGCATAGCCTTCCAGGAAGGCACCACGCGCCGCAGCTTGAAACGCCGTGTCGGAGGAATCGACGGAATGGGCGGCCCCGTCGTTGATTGTAATTTTAACGCCGGTAACCGGGAATTCGAGTTTGGGGCCTTTGGCCAGGCATTTGCGGAATCCCTTTTCACACGACGGGATAAATTGTGTCGGAATCGACCCTCCGGTGATTTTGTTTTCGAAGACAAATTCTTCATCCGCCACCGGTTCAATGAATCCGGCCACGCGCCCGAACTGACCGGCGCCGCCGGTTTGCTTCTTGTGGATGTAGTTGAATTCGGCCTGCCGGGTGATGGTTTCACGATAGGCCACGCGCGGCTTGCCGGTTTCAACATCGGCTTTGTACTCGCGCAACATGCGTTCGAGATATACTTCCAGGTGCAATTCGCCCATGCCCGAGATAATGGTTTCGCCGGTCTCTTCGTCCACATGGGTTTTGAAGGTGGGGTCTTCTTTGGTAAACCGGTTCAGGGCCTTGGACATATTGATTTCGGCTTTATGGTCCTTGGGATTGATGGCCAGGGAGATGACCGGGTCCGGCACGAACATGGAGGTCATGGTCAAGTCGGTGCCCGGCGCGGCAAAGGTGTCGCCCGAAGCACAGTCGATACCGAACATGGCGCCGATGTATCCGGCCGGGATGGTCTCGATATCTTCCATTTGATTGGCATGCATGCGCACCAGACGGCCTATTTTTATTTTTTTGCCGGTGCGAATGTTGATGACGGTATCGCCTTTGGCCAGCGACCCCTGGTAGACACGAATATAGGTGAGCTGCCCGTAGGCGCCGTCTTCCAGTTTGAATGCCAGCGAAACCAGCGGGTCCCCGGTGCTGCAGGAAAGGACCACCGCCGCTTCGCTGTCAGACATATTCAATGCCTCGTTCTGGATATCCTTGGGGCTTGGCAGAAGTTGCGTGACCGCATCGAGCAGCGGTTGCACCCCTTTGTTTTTATAGGCCGAACCCATGAAAACCGGGGTCAGTTCGCGGGTAAGGGTGCCTTGGCGGACGGCCTCGATGAGCAGGGCTTCGGAGATCTCCTGTTCTTCCAGGATCGCTTCGGTCAGTTCATCCGAGTACAGCGAGGCGGCGTCGACCAGAATCTCGCGTTGTTCCAGCGCCTGGTCACGCAGGTCGGCCGGAATGTCTTCGACGCGCAGGGTCTCACCGTTGTCGCCGTCAAAATAGATGGCTTTCATGGTCACCAGATCGATAACGCCCTGGTGATCGGCTTCAAGGCCGATGGGCATCTGCATGGCCACAGCGTTATGCCCCAGTTTGTCCCTTAATTGCGAGATGACGCGCTGCGGATCGGCACCGCTACGGTCGCATTTGTTGACAAAAGCGATGCACGGGACTTTGTAGCGTTTCATTTGTTGATCGACGGTGATCGATTGCGACTGAACTCCCCCCACCGAGCACAAAACAAGCACGGCGCCGTCGAGAACCCTCAAGGAGCGTTCCACTTCGATGGTGAAGTCCACATGGCCGGGCGTGTCGATGATGTTGACTTCGTGACCTTTCCACTCGCAGTAGGTCGCTGCGGATGCGATGGTGATACCGCGTTCCTTTTCAAGTTCCATGGAATCCATGGTTGCGCCGATGCCGTCTTTGCCTTTGACGTCATGAATGGCGTGGATGCGATTGGTGTAAAAAAGTATGCGCTCTGTGAGCGTGGTTTTGCCCGAATCGATGTGGGCGCTGATACCAATGTTGCGAACGTTTAAAATGTCGGTTTTCATGGCTAAAGGTTCCTCAATGATATTAAATATTCCTTACAACTCCAAATAAAGAGCGCCCATCGATAAGTTTAGAGCCTGTATCGAATAGACGCTTGGGTAGACGCTTGGGGCTTGCGTAAAAATAATTTCGGCATAAAAAAATCCCTCATTTGGCAAACCGCCCAACATGGGGATTTATTTCGGCAAAAAACAAAAAATATAATCAGATAAATATGTCCGGCGCTATAATTTTTGTCAATAATAAAATAGAAGTTTTTTGCAAAGATGTGGCGCAGGGCTTTAAGCCCATAGCCGTCAAGCTAGTGTCCATCCGGAAATAGCATCTTTTGGCCCCTGGCGGCGCTCTCGCTTTTTTTAAATCCTCGGCAGTAGCCCGCTATGCCTGCGGTTTTAAAAAAGCTCGGGCCTTGCCGGGAACCAAAATCTACTATTTGCGGATGGACACTAGCTAAGAAAAAATGAATAACAATTGAGCACAATTGCATGTTGAAGCCTGACACCAACACTTGGGCATTTTTGCGATATCTCCTGGATTCCCGCGCAGGCGGGAATCCAGGAAATGTCCCTATATGCGCAAATTGCTTGTTCCGGTGGCCCGCCGCAACGTAAGGGCGTTTTTCAAATGTCGGCTACAGGCAAAAACCCTGAACCGCTGCCTTAAGTTAATGGCATCGATTTTCAAATAGCATTGTTGATTCAGGAACGCTGGCCGGTGTGATAGGGCATCCGTATTAGAAAGGTGTGAGTTTGATGCTGATCGTATGTCAATGCCATTAAGGCTCGCGGCTACGCCATCAACTGGATAAGTTGTCCTTTTGGTGTCGGCTCGGCACCGTCTTCCTGTATTTTCTGCATCAAGTTGGCGGCTTTTTGCATTTGATGGTGTTTGGCCGGGGCGGCTTTTTCCAAAACAGCCGTCATGACCTCGGCCCGTGCCCGGCTTTCGATTTGAGACGCCTTGGCCGCCACGGCCCGGTCCTGGGATGACGGCTGGGCCGGCGCCATGGCGGCCCGGCGCACCCGCTGCATTTTGGCAACCGTGGCTTGGGGATCTTTTTCTGCGGTCAGATCGATGGCGACGTGGCCGCCGGTTGCATAGGTTTTCCCATCCGGTCCTTTTTCAAGTTCATAGACGGGACCGCCGCGCGTGACCCCGCCCCCGGCCGCGACATGCGCCATTTCATGGCTGCGAACCTCCCGATCCCGCGCCTTGAGTTCCTCGACCTTTTTGAGATCCTCGGGCTCCTCAACCTTTGTGGCGGCGGAGCGCCCCTGATCTTCAGACCCCTTTTGGTCCCCGGCCGCCTGGTCGGCGTCCTGCTGCCGGCGGGCATCCTTGGACAGGGTGACCCGGTCGTTTTGATTGCCGGAACCGGTTTGCAGGTCGGCTTCGTCCTTGTCACCGCGCGGATGAAAGGCCCGGTAAGGGTCCTGCGTGTAACCGTGTTGGCCGTCTATGATTCGGTTGATCGCATTCATCATGTAAACTTTTTATCGTCCGGGTCAGCCTTGCCCTTGAATCTCAGGCGCGCGATCGGGGGTGCCGGCAACATGGGGGGCATCCTTGTGCCGGCGGTGATGAGGATTGAGTTGATTGAAGACTTCTATAAATTTTGAAACCCGGCCGGCATAACGCATGGCATCGGCCGGTAAAGCGACATCTTTTTCAACACAGTCCAAAGCGATGCTGGGACCGATATTGTAACCGGCAAACCAGACTTGCGGATTTTGAATGCGCTGCTCGATACGTTCCAGTTTTGCCGCAACATGGTCGCGCACATTCAGGCCCACCCGGTCCGTCAGGTTTTGTTTGATTTTGGTCCAGAGGATCGCCTTCACCGCCCGGGACTCGGTATGGGTAAGGTCAAGCGCGTACAGATGGAAGAAGTTCGTAACCAATTCATCTTCGATCCGCTCCCGGAGGCGAAGCCAGACCGTTTGTTGGGTGTCGGTAAACCTGAGACGATCGATATCGGTTGCCGGGTTTTCGATCAAATGGCGGCGAATGGCGGTGATTTTCTGGCGATAATCGGTGAAAAGAAAATGCAGATGGTCCAGGTACATGGCCGCAATGTCGATGGCCACCTGGTACTCACCGGGCTGGAATTTACGTTTCAAATACGTCTTGAGCCGTTTCCAGGATTGCCAGCGCGCCTGCCGATATCCCCGGGTATCGGCAGGCGGGGGAACGACCAATAGCTTGTTGCGGTGCAGGTGCTGCCTAATCCGCTCCAATTGCGCGCCGTAACGATGACGAATGTTCCGGTTGTAGTAATCGCGCCGGGTCCTGGAGTCGATATCCACATAATCCCGGAACAACGCGTCCCACAAAAACGACCAGGCCCCCTGATATTTGATCTGCGTCAAGCCAACGGCCTGACGGCTCGATACCAACTCACCGGTGACCCCTTGTGATTCAGCCTTGATAATGGCCAGCAGAACATGCCTGTCGAGGCGCGGGTAACCGGCGATAATTCGATCGACAGCCGATTGCCAGCGCAAAACGCGCTTGTAAGCCAGCCGTTCAACAGCATATTCGTGTCCTTGGTAGTGGCGTTGTAACACCGCCGCCAATGTCACGGCACCCGTCTTTGAGGGGGCGGAACCATATTGATCAATTTGTGATGAGGGTGCTTTGGCGTTGATCGCCGGTGAGGGGACATCGACTTTGTAAAAACACACCGGCTGCTGTTGCGAGGTGTTCTGGACGCTGTGGCGGGCTTGCGCTTTTTGCTCTTTGGACGCGTGTTGACGGATCAACAGGTGACAACCGATCACACCGCTTGCAACAAGCAGAATCAATCCGGCCACGGTCCCTTTGAACCATCTGGAAGTCGATATTTGTGTTTGTTTTTTTTTCATTCTCGCGCCCTGATCGCATTACGAGACTACAACTATTGTGCCACTGGCTTGAGCGGATGAAACCTTCCGAATATACGGAAAATATTCATGGCAAAAAATCCGCAGGCAGGTTTGGGGTGACATTTTACGTCTGCAATAACGCCGAAAATCGGCACTGTGATTTCCTGAACGGAAGGGTAATACTACGTGGTCAAAGGCAGGTCAACCTTATACTCGGCAACAGTCGGTGCACGGTATTCTATTCTCACGGCCGTCTCCTGTCGGCGTTTGCCCTGAGGTTCAATTGTGGATTTGTTTGTATACGAAATCACAAATTTCACAGCCTGTACCGATCGTCCCGCTGCGTTCAAACGTCCACTTCTCAGAATTGTCTTTTGCAACGTCCCAGTCCCCCTGACAAATATGAGGACCCAATTCAGGAAGCTTTAATTTTATTGCCGCCTCGACAAAAGGGCAGTTTTGGATGGATAGTTTAACCGTGTGCGCATCAATGTGGTCTATCGGATAGTCGAATAGCAGACGCCAGATTCTTCGCTTGTCTTTCAGCCTGGTTTTGAAGTTCTCGAACTCTGACGCGTTATCTATTTTGGGTGGGAAAAACTGTTGCATCGATTTCGCCAGCTTTGTCACCCCGGGGGCCATTATTTTCACTGCCTGGTGTTTACCTCGAAAGATCGATATGAAGTAAATTATAAATGCAACGGGTGTAGCGACAGTGAAACCAATGAGTAGTCTAAATGCATTTTTCATAAAGCATTATTTTTTTGAGGTGAAAAAGTAATCCCTGACGTTGCATCAATTTGCCCTGGCGTCAGGGGTTGCTCGTCGCGTACCTTTGGCTTGGGGCCGTCGTCTGAGGAGCACGTAGGTGGCGCCGGCCCCGCCGTCGCAACTGCGGGCGCTGGCAAACGCGATGATGCGCCGCCGCCAGCGCCGGCTGGTCAACCATTGGTACACCTTGGTCTTCAGGACCGGCTCGGCCGGCGAGGAGAGACCCCGGCCGTGGACGATCAGCACACCGCGTTTTCCGGTTTGCACGGCCTCGTGTAAAAAACGATCAAAAACATCGCGCGCCTGCCGAACCGTCAGGTGGTGCAGGTCGATGTGATCCTGGATGGCAAACTCGCCCCGATGCAGTCGCATGGTGATTTCGGGCCGCACCTGATAGCCGCGTCCCTCCATGTATTCAGGCGTGTCGGACACCACAAACCCCTCACCGCAGGCAATCAGACGCTTTAGTTTGTTAATGGTTTCCTTGTCGTTTTCCGGTCTGTTCGCGGGCGTGACTTGGGGTACCTGTTTTGCCGGCAGAGCGATTTTGTGCCGCAATGGACGGACATCGGCGACCTGATCCAAAAACAGCCTGCGTTCGCTTTCCGGGTCCGTTGCAAAATCGGCGGTTCGCGCAAACCGCACAGCCGGTCCTGTGGGCAGGGAGACCGCGTCTTGCGCCAGCCGTTTTTTAAGATCTTTAAAAGATTTCAGCGCTACGGATGATCTGGGTGATTTCATCGGACCCCCTTTTTTTGGGCAATCTGCGATTATACAAAAACACTGATGGGCCGGATGGTTCGACGGTTACAATTCCGGAGGCCCCTTGGGAATCAGGCAGGCAAAGACCAGCTTGGCATCGCCGGCATTGCGGATCTGATGTTCCTCACCACCCGGAATAAACGCGATGTGCCCGGCAAAGACCGGCTTCCATTGGCCGTTGCACCAGACTTCTCCGTCGCCGGCATGGAAAAAAATCTCATGTTCCCAGTCATGGGAATGACGCGGAGTGAAGCCGTCCTTGTCCAGTTCAAATACACGCATGCAAAAATTCGAGGCGCCGTCTTCCCGGCCGATGACCACCCGGCCGGTGACGCCTTTGACGGCCGCCGCGTCGAATTTTTTGGCCTCTGCGGTGGTATAGGGCATGATTTTCATGGCGATTTTCCTTGTAGGTTTTATCGGTTGAGGTTGATGAGATGTTAATCTACAGAATAGCAGGCATTTGATTTATGGTCAATCTTCAGCCATGGCCGGGCCAGGGGAACCACATCCGGAAATTAGGAGAGCACAAAGGGTTAATATCGATTTGACTCTGGACCCCGGCGTTCGCCGGGGTGACGCGAATAAGGTTCTTCTTTACCTGGCGTCCCGGATCGCGTGCATTGTAGGGTGGCCCTGCCCACCGGACGGAGCTGTCTCTTGACTATCCTCGCGAATTAATACAAATATACCTTGCGCATGCAAATCGCGGAGGAATTCAATGGATTACACAACCTGGCTGAACCGGCACTGCCCGGCTAAAATCGTGGCCGCCGAAGAAGCGGTCTCTAAAATCACCAACGGTAGCCGCGTGTTCATCGGCACCGGCTGCGGCGAACCCCAGCACCTGATCAAAGCGATGATCCGCAATGAGCGTCTCGAAGACGTGATCTTATATCAGATGCTTTCATCCACCCTGTCCAATTACATTGACGACAGCTCTTTTCTCAAACGCTTTGCCCTGAAACTTTTTTTTATCAGCGTCAGCATGCGCAAAGCGGCCTTTGAGGGCAAAATCGATTATATCCCGGCCTACCTGTCGCAGATCCCCCGTTTGTTCACCGATCAGCGCATCGGCCTCGACGTGGCCCTGGTGCAAGTGAGCCCGCCGGACAAATTCGGGTATTGCAGCCTGGGTGTGTCCGTCGATATCACCCGCTCGGGCATCGACAACGCGCCTCTGGTCATTGCCCAGGTAAACGCTCAAATGCCCCGCACCTGGGGCGACAGTTTCGTACACGTGGACGCGCTCGATTATATCGTGTTAAAGGACGAGCCGCTGGTAGAAGTGCTGCCCCGCGTCCAGGACGATGAGGTCGCCCGGCGCATCGGTCACTACGTGTCCCAGGTGGTCGAAGACGGCGCCACCTTGCAAATCGGCTTTGGGCATCTGCCTTACCAGATTTTACAATACCTGGACGGCAAAAAGGATTTGGGGATTCACACCCAGTTAATCACCGACGGATTTCTGCCGCTGCTGAAGAAAGGCGTTATCACCAACAAAAAAAAATCCCTGCTGCCCGACCGCGTGGTGGCGTCTTTGTGCATGGGGTCACAAAAAATCTATGATTTTGTCGACAACAATCCCATGTTCTACTTTCGCAGCAGCGAATTTGTGAACGATCCGGTGGTCATCGCCCGCAACCACAATCTGGTGTCGATCAGTTCGGCCCTGGAAGTCGATCTGACCGGTCAGGTTTGCAGCGACTCCATGGGCAACGTATTTTACAGCGGTATCGGCGATCAGGTCGATTTTATACGCGGCAGCGCCATGTCCAAGGGCGGGTTTTCCATCGTGGCCCTGCCGTCGACGGCCCGCAACGGCACCGTGTCGCGCATTGTGCCCTCGCTCAGTGACGGCGCCGGCACGGCCACCACCCGCGGAGATGTCGATCTGGTCGTGACCGAATACGGGATCGCCGAACTCAAGGGCACCAGTATTTACCAGCGGGTGCTGGAACTGGCCCAGATCGCCCATCCGAAGTTTCGCGAGGACTTGATCGACGTCGCCAAAAAACGCCACTACATCTTCGCGGACCAACTGCCGCCCTCGCAGGACGATCTTCTTTTTCTGGAGGGGTACAAAAGCACCCTGGCGCTCAAGGACAATAAAACCGTGGAGTTCCGGCCGCTCTTTCCCTCGGATGAACTTGAATTTCGCAACTTTTTATACTCTTTGGACGAACGCACCGTCTACTACCGTTTTTTTCATAAAATGAATCTCTTCTCGCGCGAAGAGCTTCAAAAACAATGGGCCAGCGTCGACTACCGCAAGAACATGTCCATCGTCGGCCTGCTGCCCAAGCGCGAACACAAGGAACTGGTCGCCATCGGTTCCTATGCGCAATCGGACAACAAAAGCGCCGAGGTTGCCTTTGTGGTGCGCGAGGACCTGCAGGGCATGGGTATCGGTTCGTATCTGTTGGAAGTCCTTGAAACCATCGCCCGTGAAAATGAATACAAACGGTTTGAAGCCACCGTGCTCAACGAGAACAAAGGGATGCTGCATGTGTTCCAAAAACGCTACCCGCATGCCAAAATCTTCCGGGGCGGGGGCGAACTCATAATCGAGATGGATTTTGACGCGCCCGCGCGCATCGTTGCGGATGTCGACTGACGCCATGCAACCCGGCTCACCCCGATGGTGCCGGTTGATCGCCGCGAACGCCGCGGTCTTCGATCTGCACCTGACAGACGCCCACGCCGGTCAGTTGGCCCGGCACGCCCGCGAACTGATCACGTGGAACCGGAAGATCAATCTAACCGCCATCACCGATCCGCTGGAGATGGCCGTCAAGCACTACCTGGACGCTGTTGCGCCGCAAAAATGGCTGCCCCTGAACAGCCGCCTGCTTGATATCGGCGCCGGCGCGGGTTTTCCCGGCATCCCGTTGAGCGTGGTCCGGCCGGACCTTACCGTCGATCTGATCGATTCTGTGCGCAAGAAAATCAGTTTTATCCGTCATACCATTCGCCTGCTGAAGCTCGAACATGCCACGGCCCATCACGGCCGTTGCGAAACCTTAGGGGTTGCAAAAGAACTGCAACAGACGTTTGACGTCGTCATCAGCCGGGCCTTTGCCGAAGCGGGGACTTTTATCGAGGCCGCGTATCCGTATCTCAAAGACGGCGGATTGATTGTCGCCATGAAGGGGCGTCGCCAGGAAGCATTATCCGAATTGGCGGCCGTGAATTTGACCACCGGTGCCAATACCCTGCACCGGCAGGATGGCACGCTTGACGTCCACGTCGCCGTGGAAACCTTTAACCTGCCGGTGCTCGATCTCGAAAGAACCCTGGTGCTGCTAGGGGTGTTGCGTAGATAAAAAGGGATTCCCCCCCTTGAGGACCTGGCCGTCAGGTTAAGGCCCGTGCCCTTGTAGGAGCGGCGTCCCCGCCGCGATTAAAAACGGTAAAAACGCACGCAAATCGCGGCGAGACGCCGCTCCTACAAGAAATATAACTAGTGTCCATTCGGAAATAGTAGATTTTGGTTCCTGGCAAGGTCCGAGCATTTTTAAAACTGCAGGCATAGCGCGCTACTGCCGCAAGAACGTGAATGGCTCCGCCATTATTTTAAAAATGCGAGAACGCCGCCAGGGACCAAAAGATGCTATTTCCGGATGGGCACTAACTAAGGGCTCG